>JBGTFI010000182.1:0-6037 GCA_041747335.1 Phycisphaeraceae bacterium
GGAGGTAGGCTTGACCGGCGAGCAGGCGCAGAAGATCCGCGAGGCGGCGCAGGCGTTCACCCAGTCGGTCGAAACCTGGCGGGCGGAGAATGGGCCGCGCCTGCGCGAGCTTCGATCCGAAATGCAGCAGGCCCGCCAGAGCGGCGACCGCGCGCGGTTCCGGGAACTGACGGAACAACTGCGCGAGTTTCAGGCGGGCGCCCCCCGCCCGGCGGAGCTGGTGGAGAAGATCGAGGCTGCGCTGTCGAAAGAGCAGGCCGAGACGGTCCGCGAGCTTCGCCGCAAGTACGCCCAGGAGGAGCGGGAGATGATGCAGCGCCCGCGGGGGGAGCGAAGGGAGGGGGCGAGGGGTGGGGGTTTGGAGTTGTAGGGGGACGACGGCGGAGAGAGTGATTTCCGGATCAAGTCCGCGCTTCACGCACGATCACCGATGTGACAAGATCTGAAACAGTCTCATAGTCTTCGTGAGCGGCCAGTTCGTACGGCCGGCAACCAGGCAGGCAATCCAGGAAGAACTCCGCGATATCGCCGTCGTGATCGAACCAGAAAAACTCGGAGTACACGAACAGCCTATTGATCTTATCGTCTGGCCTCATGATCTCCGGCTCCAATTGAAAGCAGGCCGCCGCTGTCTTCCACAATTCCTTGAAACGCGGATAGTCGACCGGCGGCCCTTGCCAATCCTCGAAGAAAATGCGCTCCACGGCCTTGGGGGTGCGCCCCTGAATTCGTGCCCGAAGTTGACGTCTGAATCGGATCGACTCCCTCCAATACATGCGGACGAAATACCCGATCGCGGCGGCGAGGCACGCGATCAGAATGCCCAAGGGAAGTGTCAGTACGTGAACGAAGGTCATGATCGGCGCTCGTGAACCATCAGGTATGTCGCGAGTGTGAATGAGTCCTTTTGCAGATAATTATTCAGAGAGCGACCGAGCGATCGCACCTTGCTTCGGGCCGGCCTCTAGGGCACGTGTATTATTCACACTCCGACGCATTCTCCGCAAGATCATCATCGGGAGGGTAAACAGAACTGCACCGATCGTGCCAGGCTCCGGCACCAGCCGGATGGTCGAAAGTTCGTCCCGCACAAAGTTCATGTGCAGCGGGCTGTCGTCAGCCAACATCCCCGTCAGCGTGCCCGATGTCCCTGGGATGTCTCCAAGTCGGAAGTTGAACTCGTCCCCCCGGAATATGACCGTGGCGCCGCCGGTGATATTCAGAATATCGACGCCTCCGCCACTGATTTCGCCGAGCACCGAACTGTGAAAGGCAATCGACTCGACATGGCCACCGGAGAGGCGGAAACCCCCATCACTCTGCCACGCGGATCCCACCTGCCCACCCGTGATGTTCACGACACTTTGCTGAGGCGTGCGCCCTTCCCCAGGGACGACCTTGATGGCCCCCACAATTCCGCCTGAGACATTCACCACGTTAGACCACGGAAGCACAACCACTTCCTGGACTTGTCCGCCAACGATGTTCAACAAGCTGGCCGCGCCGATCGAGACCTTCGTGAAGGCATCACCCTCCACCACCGTCCACGGATCGTCCCGCCCGACCCCATCCGCCACGATCCCCGCGCGCGGCGTCGCCGCGCATAACCCGATCGCAAGGCAAACCACCCCCATCATCCAGGTTCGCGTAGCCAACTCCCCCGCCCTTCGATCTGCCCGATGTGTTGTCCCGGCCATGTGCGAGGCCTCCCGGTCAAGTGCCTGCCTGTCTCATCATTGACCGGCATCGAGCGCAGGTCAAGCACCGGCCGGGCGGAAGTGTCCCGTACTCCACCGTGACATGACCGCTCCCTCACGGTCGCGGCTCGCCTTGGATCCTCAATCGAAGTTCCCCAGCACCATGTCGTCCACCGTTTTGCCCGCCGGGAGCATCGGGTAGACGTGTTCGTGCTTCTCGACCAGGCATTCGAGCACGGCCGGGCCTTCGTGCTCAAGAAGCCGGGCGATCGCATCGGGCAGGTCCGCCTTCTTCGTGCAGCGCAGGCCCTTGCAGTTCATCGCGTCGACCAACTTCACGAAGTCCGGGTTGTGCATCTGGGTGTGGCTGTAGCGCTCTTCGTAGAAGAGATCCTGCCACTGCTTGACCATGCCCTGGAAGTCGTTGTTCAGGATGATCGTCTTCGCGGCGATGCCGTACTGGGCAGCCGTCACCATCTCAATCCCCGTCATGCAGAAGCTGCCGTCGCCGTCGATGTTGATCACCTGCTTGTCAGGCCGGCCGAGCTTCGCGCCGATCGACGCCGGGACACCGAAGCCCATCGTCCCCAGTCCGCCGGATGTGATCCACTGCCGGGGGTAGCGGAACTGATAGAACTGGGCCGCCCACATCTGGTGCTGCCCCACGCCGGTGGTGAGGATGGCGTCGCCCTGCGTCTGGCGGTGCAATTCCTCGATCACCGCCTGCGGTTTCATGTGAAACTCGCGATCATCATCCTTGTAGCGGAACGGGTACTTGCGCTTCCACTCGCTCAATTGCTCAAGCCATTCCATGCGGTCGGGCGATTCGAGCATCGGCAGCAGCAGTTCCAGATTCTTGCGTGCGTCGCCCTCGACGCCCAGCGTCACGGGCACGGCCTTGTTGATCTGCTCCGGGGCGATGTCGAAGTGGATGATCCCCCCGCGGCCTTCGCGCTCGGCCTGTCGCGCGCCAGGGGCGAACTTCGCTATGTTGCCGGTCACGCGGTCGTCGAAGCGCGCGCCGACGGCGATGATCACATCGGCATCCCGCATGGCCCAGTTGGCGTAGGCGCTGCCGTGCATCCCCAGCATGTGCAGCGACAGCGGCGAGTGCTCATCGAACGCCCCTAACCCCTGGAGCGTGGTCGTCACGGGAATGTTCGCCTTCTCCGCGCACTGGCGCAGCGCCTCGGCAGCGCTCGAGAGCAGCACGCCCTGGCCCACGTAAAAGATCGGCCGCTTGGCACGGTTGATCATCTCGGCAGCGCGGGCGACTTCCGCGGAGGTGCCCAGCTCGCGGATGTGATAACCCGGCAGGTGCACGCCGTCATGCACCGGTTGATGAAGCACCGAGGCGGTCACGTCCTTGGGCAGATCCACCAGCACCGGGCCGGGCCGGCCGGTCGTGGCGATGTGGAACGCCTCGTTGATCCTGCGAGGAATATCCCGCACGTCCTTGACCAGCACGTTCCACTTGGTGCAGGCGCGGGTGATGCCGGTTACATCCGCCTCCTGAAAGGCATCGGTCCCGATGGCGCCGGTGGCCACCTGGCCGGAGAAGACGATGATCGGCGTGCCGTCCATGAGCGCATCCTGTAGCGGCGTGACGGTGTTCGTCGCGCCCGGGCCGGAGGTCACCAGCACCACGCCGACCTTGCCGGTGGCGCGGGCGTAGCCCTCAGCCATATGCCCAGCGCCCTGCTCGTGGCGGGTGAGGATGAAGTTGAACTGCTTGGATTCATGGATCGCATCAAACACCGGGAGGATCGCCCCGCCGGGGTACCCGAAGATGTGCTTGACCCCGTGCTCGCGCATCATCTCGTGGAAGATCTGCGCGCCGGTCAGCCCGACATACTTCGAAGTCGGCTCGCCTGGCGGGGTGCCGGCAATATCATCGGTGTTCAGGTTGGCGGGACGGGTGGACATGGGGGTCTTCCTGGTCTGGGTCATCGTTCTGGTCCTGGTCATCGGTCAGGCGTTCCAGCCCGCTGCATCCATCGCCCGTCAAGGGGTGGAAGCCGCGTCAGCCGGCCGCGAAACGTCTTCGCGGTGGTCGCCCGGATGGTTGGTAGAAAGTCTGTGGGGGGCGCCTTGGGGCGCTTCGGCCGAAGTGGGTCGCGGGTCCACCGCTCACCTAACAACGACGCGAACGGGCGCGGCCACAGGCCACCCGAACACCACGCGCCATAGCCAGGATAGCAGCGAGCAATCACGCATGGAGGAAGTCTAACCGCGCGAACCACCGGGGTCAATGGCGATGCACAACGTTTTTGGGGACCGAATTGCGGGGTGGGGGACTGACTCAAGACCCAAGACTCCAGACTCAAGACTCCACCGCCCCCCCTTTTTGCCTCCCTACCCCCCTTCTGCTAAAACCCCAGCCCCATGACCGTCTACGAGACGACCAATCACGCCCAGATCCGCATGTGGTGCGAGGCCAACGGGTACTGGCCCGGTTGCGTGCCCGGCCAGCCGGACCGCGTCCGCCTTGGGGGCCTGCCCTTCGCCGAACCGGAGGAGCTGGAGTTGCTGGACTGGGAAGACTGGTTCGCCGCCTTCGACGCCCGGAACCTCAAGTTCGTCTACGACCCCACCCAGGGGTGGTGTGACTTGCAATCCAGACTGGTTCGGGCGGACTGAGGGGGTTCCTCGGGCCGATCTCAAACGCTCCACAATTCTCCAGGACGGGAAGTCCGCGGGCGCCCGCACGTCCTGCAATATCTCCCCCTCCTTCCCGTCTATCCCCACGCGGCCGAGGGTCGGCCGGCGGGTTGGCTTGACTTAACCGCTTGCCACAAGGAGATTTACCATGCTGCGGATCATCAAGTACTCGGTCGTCGGGGTGGGTGGGGCCGCCGTGCTCGGCGGGCTGGTGTTCGGGACGGAGCTGGGCAGCTACGTCCACAGTTCGGCCCGTTCGGTGCAGTCGGCCGTGCGCGAGCAGGTGCCCATCGAGTTCGAGATTCAGCGGGCCAGGGACATAGTCGAGCAGATCGTCCCGGAGATGCAGTCGCAGATCCAGGTGATCGCGTACGAGGAGGTGGAGCTGGCGTCGATCCGCTCCGACATCGCCCGGGCGACTCTGGCCCTGTCGGAACAGCGGCGGGAAGTCGCCCTGCTGCGCGACAGCCTCGATTCGGCGAAGATCCACTTCGTCTTCGCCGGGCGCAGCTACGACCGCCCGGATGTGAAGACGGAGCTTGCCCGGCGGTTTGAGCGGCTCAAGCAGGCCGAGCAGGTGCTGGCCGGAAAGGAAAAGCTGCTCGAAACGCGGCAGCGTTCGCTGGCCGCGGCCGTGGACCTGCTCGAGAAGATGCGCGGGCAGAAGGCGGTCCTCGAAGACAAGATCGCCTCGCTCGACGGGCAGTTCCAGCTTGTCAAGGCCGCGGCGACCGGTAGCGGCGTGCGCATCGACTCCAGCAAGCTCGCCAAGGCTGAGAAGCTCATCGGCGAGATCCGCAAACGTCTTGACGTGGCGGAGAAGCAGCTCGCGTACGAGGCGCGCTTCGTCGAGCAGATGCCGATCACCGGCGAGGTGGTGGAGCAGGAACTGCTGGCTGAGGTCGATGCGTACCTGTCCAAGCCCGGCGAGGTGGAGTCACGCCGCGAGGCGCTGTCGCTGGACGCCGAGGGTGGGCGCTGATCGAGGAAGTCCAGGGTGGCACTGGCGGCACTGTTCTGAAAACTCCCAGTAGGTCAGGCCTTGGCCTGACAGTGGGTGGGCCAGCGGACGTTGGTGTCAGGCCAAGGCCTGACCTACTCGAGCTGGCGGACAAGTCTCCAGTGGCACCCGGACGGATGCGAAAGCTTGCGAAACTGGTCTGTTGCGGCCTGAAAGTCGCGAAAACAGGATGTGACAGGCGGTATACTCAGTGATCCGCCCGTCGGGAGTCCGGCCGTGTTCAACCTCACGCTTCGACAGGCTCAGACGGCGTTTGGGGATGGGCGCCTCAGTGAGGCGTGCGAACTGGCGCAGCGCGACGAGGTGCGCCGCCTGTTCGCCGGCCAGAAGCTCATCACGAAGCTGATCGCGGCGCTGGTCGAACGGAGCGGGCGGCATCATGACGCGGGGCGGCATGACGATGCGCTGCTCGATTGCGAGATGGCCAGGCGTCTGGACGGGCGGCAGGAACAGGTTGAAGCGCTTCGTCACAAGATTCTCGCGGCCATGGCGGCGGAACGCGACTCCAAGCAACGCCACGAGGCGCTTGTCGCCGCGACAAGGGAGCAGCTTCGCCAGGGAAGGCTCAGCGCCGCGGGGCGGTTGTTGGATGGGTTTTCACAGGCAGGCGCCACCGTGGCGGCGCTGGGACAGAACCTCGCGACCCGGCAGTCGGCCG
>JBGTFI010000183.1:0-4118 GCA_041747335.1 Phycisphaeraceae bacterium
GCCATCGGCGCCGCCAGTGCCGCCGCCGCTCCGCGCACGAACTGCCTGCGCGTCGGATGCTTTCTCAAAGCGATCGAGTTCGCTTTTTGCGTTCTCATCTTCCGATTTTCCCGCACACATGACCCGGCCGCCGGAGCCGGCGACCTCCCCCCAACGCGACATTGACCCGGACATCGACCGACATTCTAGCACGCCCCGCCCCACCCCAGTCAACCGGCCGAACGTACAATCATCACAGTCCCGATCACCTGGACGGTCATACCGGCCCAGCCTTTCCCTCGTAATCGATCGATGTTTCAAGGAGCGGATTCATGCCCCCCCATCGGACACTGTGGACGCTCATCGTCACGCTTTCCTGCTTGTTGTCGACGATGCGGACGATCAGTGCCGCCGACAACCCCAGCTTGCGCCCCGTCGGCGTCGCCGTGGTCGATGTCACCCCCGATTACCCCGTCCGCCTCTCCGGCTTCGGCGGGCGGCGCACCGAGTCCGAGGGCATCACCCAGCGCATCTTCGCCAAGGCGCTGGCCATCGGCGGCGATGCCGAACCGCCGGTCATCATCATCACCGTCGACAACCTGGGCATCCCCGATGAAATGACCGAAGAGGTCGCCCGCCGCGTCCGCGAAAAGACCGGCCTCCCCCGTGAGCGCCTGGCGATCAGCGCTTCCCACACCCACACCGCGCCGATGCTCACCAACGTCGCGCCGACGCTCTTTGGCGTGCCCATCCCGGAAGATCACCAGCAGCGCATCGACCGCTACACCCGCGAGATGACCGATGCGCTGGAAATGGCCGCGCTCGAAGCGCTTGAGAACCGCAAGCCCGCCTCGCTGTCATGGTCCATCGGGCAGGTCGGCTTCGCCATCAACCGCCGCACATCCGGCGGACCAGTGGACCACGACCTGCCGGTGCTGTTCGTCAAGGACCAGAACGACCACATCGCGGCCGTCCTCTTCAACTACGCCTGCCACTGCGTCACCTTCGGCCACAACAAGATCAGCGGCGACTGGGCCGGTTATGCCCAGGAGGCGATCGAGAACCACTTTCCGGGGGCGGTGGCGCTGGCCGCCATCGGATGCGGAGCCGACAGCAATCCCGACAAGGGGGTCAACGGCGAGCAGATCGAGATCGGCGAAGCACAAGGCAAAGCGATCCTGGATGAAGTGATTCACCTGCACGATCACGGCCTTACGCCCCTCACCGCGCCCGTCCGGACGCGCCTGGACCGCATCATGCTGGCCTTCGACACGCATCCGACTCGCGCCCAGTGGGAGGAGCGAGCCAAGAACGCAGACGCCGTGGGCCACCACGCGCGCTGGAACCTCGCCAAGCTCGATCGCGGAGAGAAGCTCCAGACCGAATTGAGCTACCCCATCCAGACCTGGACTTTCGGCGATCAGCTCGCGATGGTCTTCCTTCCGGGGGAAGTGGTTGTCGATTACGCCCTGCGACTCAAGCGAGAGTTCGACCGCGACCGCCTCTGGGTGAACGCCTACTCCAACGACAACCCGTGTTACATCCCCTCCGAGCGCATCCTCAAGGAAGGCGGCTACGAGGGCGGCGGGGCGATGATCTACTACGACCGCCCCGCGCCCTTCGCGCCCGGCCTGGAGCAGCAGATCATCGATGTCATCCACAAGCAGCTTCCCCCCTCGTTCCTGGCTCCGAAGGGCACCGAGGGGGTATCGCCCAGGTCGCCGCTTGAGTCACTGCGCGCGATGCGCACGCACGATGACCTTGAGATCGAGCTGGTGGCCGCCGAACCGCTGATCGTCGATCCCGTGGCGATCGACTTCGGCCCCGATGGGAAGCTCTGGGTCTGCGAGATGCGCGACTATCCCGCCGGAATGAAAGGCGACTACAACTCCCCCGGCGGACGCATCGTCACCCTCGAAGACACCAACGACGACGGCCGCTATGACAGATCCACCGTCTTCCTCGACCACCTTCCGTTCCCCACCGGCGTCACCGTCTGGCGCGACGGTGTACTCGTCTGCGCCGCGCCGGATATCCTCTTCGCGCAGGACACCGATGGCGACGGCCGTGCCGACCGCGTCCACAAGCTCTTTTCCGGCTTCGACACCACCAACTACCAGGCGCGGGTGAACAGCCTGTCGTACGGACTGGACGGCTGGGTCTACGGCGCCAACGGGCTGATCGGCGGAACGATTCAGGGCATCGCCGACGGCAAGACCATCGACATCAGCGGCCGCGACTTTCGCATGAAGCCCGATGCGGCCGTGTTCGAACCCGTCCTCGGGCTCACCCAGCAGGGGCGCGTCCGCGACGACTTCGGCGCCTGGTTCGGCTGCGACAATTCAACCGTCCTTCGACACTACCCCCTCGAAGACCACTACGTCCGCCGCAACCCCCACCTCCCGCCACCCGCGCCGCAGGTCTATTGCCCGGACTTCCCCGATTCGAACCTCCTCTATCCCATCAGCCGCGCTCTTGAGCGCTTCAACGATCCCGGAAGCCTCAACCGCGTCACCTCCGCCTGCGGCCTGGGCATCCACCGCGATGTTTCACTTGGCGAGCAGTATGCCGGCGATGCGTTCACCTGCGGTCCGGTCCACAACCTCGTCTATCGCCTCAAGCTGACCCCCAACGGCGCCACCTTCGCCGCGCGCCGCGCCGAAAACGAACAGCGCCGCGAGTTCCTCGCCAGCCGCGACAACTGGTTCCGCCCCGCGCAGGTCCGCACCGGCCCGGATGGCGCGCTATGGGTCGTCGACATGTACCGCTTCGTCATCGAGCACCCGCGCTGGATCACCCCCGAACGCCTGGCGACGCTCGACGCCCGCGCCGGCGCCGACATGGGCCGCATCTACCGCATCTTTCCCAAAGGAAAACGTCCGTCGCTGCCCGCGGACTACTCGAAGTTGACGAACGATCAACTCGCGGCGGCGCTCGACTCCTCCAACGGCACGCAGCGCGACCTCATCCAGCAGATGCTCATCTGGAGCGAGGCCCGCGACACGATCCCCGCGCTAACACGCCTTGCAAAGGACGCACACCATCCCGCCGCCCGTGTCCAGGCCATGACTGTCCTGAACGCTTTCGACGCCCTGCCGTCCGCCCTGCTTGCGCGGGCCATGGCTGATGATCACCCCGGCGTTCGCCGCTGGGCCGTCCGCTTCGCCGAACCGCGCCTCACCGACCTGCCGCACCTGGCCGCACGTGTCATCGAACTGACCGGTGATGACGATCCTCCGGTCCGTATGCAGGCGGCGCTGTCGCTTGGCAGAACCGTCCATGCCGCCGCCGGCGAAACTCTCGCCCGGCTCTACCTCGCCGATCACGATAATCCCTACCTCCGCTATGCCGCGCTCAACTCCGCCCGCGCGCACCTTAGACCGTTTATCGAGCAGTTGGCACAGGGACATCTGTCCCAGGCCGCCGCGGCCCTGACCGACCTCGTCAAGATGGCTCTGGCCGACGACAACCACGATGCGATCGCCGCGCTGCTTCAGTGGCCCACCCGCGCCGCCGGGAAAGAAGAGGCCTTCACCCTGCTCGCCCGCATTGCCGACGCGATCGACACACCCCAGCGCCCCTTCGCCGAGATCCTCAGCCGGGCCGACGCCCCCACCCGCGCCGCGGTCACCGACCTGCTCGCTCAGGCTCGCGCGGCTTCGGCCGCGCTCGTGACGCCGGAACGAGAGGTGGACGGCACTTCCCTCGCCGCGATCGGCCTGCTCGGCCGCGTGCCCGATCACACCTCCGACGACACCACGCTGCTTCTATCCCGCCTCGAGCCCCACCTCCCCCAATCCGTCCACGATGCCGCGCTCGGCACCCTTGCGCATCTACGCGACCCCGCCGTCGCACAATCCCTCCTCAAAAGCTGGCCCGATCACGGCCCGCGCATGCGAGCAGCGATCCTTCAACTCCTCCTCACACGCACCGCATGGACTCTCGAACTCCTCACCGCCATGCGCGACGCCCCCCAGCTCGCCGCCGCGCTCGACATCACCCAGCGACACCAGCTCATGCGCCATCCATCCCCGGAAGTCGCCGACCTCGCCCGCGAGCGCTTCGCGGCCGCGCTCGACGCCTCCGCCGCCGATGAACTGCGCCGGCTTGAACCCGTCATCGGCATGGCCGGCAACCCC
>JBGTFI010000184.1:0-7671 GCA_041747335.1 Phycisphaeraceae bacterium
GGGTGATGGTGATGCGCTCGCCGCGCTCGACGCGCTCGAGCAGGCGGGGGAGGTGGGTCTTGGCATCGTATGCGCCGACGTGGTCGGAGGGGCGTGTCGTCCTGGGCATGTGCTGCTTCCCAATCTGGTCCGAATCTCAGACCAGTATAGGAGATCGGTCGAAAGGGGACAAGGGGTAAGTCCGGCGCCACCCGACGGGTATAATGTTCCTGCCGCCGGGAAACCCCGGCGGGTCAGGGTGTCCGTGGTCCACCACCTCTCGGGATTGACAAGGAGAACGTCATGATCTTCACACGACTCGCGGCCGGGCGTCGTCGGGCGATCGGTCTGTCACTGCTGGGGGCGGGGTTGATCGGGGCCGGAGTGGTGGCGACGGCGCCGGCCGAGGCGCCGCCGTCGAGCTATATGCGCGTGGTGAGCGAGGAGGACTTCGCAACCGTCCGGGATCGCATGTCCGCGGCCAAATCGGACGTGATGCGCAAGCAGATGGACCTTCTGGCTGAGCGTTACGACCTGGCGGATCGTCCGGCGCAGGGCGTCACCATGACCAACGGCAAGGCCGTTCAGGCGGGCGTGCGGGTGAAGCTGCCCAGCGGGATGACCTGGCAGCGGCTTTCGGAGATGACGCCCGAACAGATCCGGTCGGGCGGCCACTGGCCCAAGGGGTTTCTGCCGCTGTCGCACCCGAATCACGCGGAGGGCGGGATGGTGTTCCCGCAGCACCACATCGACGAGATCAAGAATCAGGAGCAACGGGACCTGACGCGGTTCGATCTGGACTACGACCTGCCGACGCACTTTCTTCCGGAGTTTCCGCCGCCGATCTTCCTGACCACGCGGCCGGACCTGGGGGATGTCTCCCAGGGTCAGCTCGTGACGATCATGAACTTCTTCGAGCTGTTTAACGGGGTGCTCAATCCCAAGCAGCTTGAGGGGCTTCGGCTGCTGGTGACGCCGTTCCCGCAGCAGCAGTTCAACCAGACGGACGACCGACGCACAGTGCTGGCGAGTCGGGGGGTGACGTGCTTTGACTGCCATGTCAACGGGCACACGAACGCGGCGACGCACCTGGTGGGGGACATCCGCCCGCAGGAGTTCCGCCACCGCATCGACACGCCGCCGCTGCGCGGGGTGAACATCCAGCGGTTGTTCGGCTCGCAGCGGGCGCTCAAGACGGTGGAGGACTTCACGGAGTTCGAGCAGCGTGCGGCCTACTTCGACGGTGACCCGGTGATCGCGACGAAGAAGGGCGTGAACGTTCTGGAGCGCGGCAGCCAGGTTCACTTCATGGCCGAGTTCCAGGCGCTTCTGGACTTTCCGCCGGCGCCGAAGCTCAACATTTACGGGAAGCTCGATCCGGCGAAGGCGTCGCAGGCGGAGATGCGCGGGCAGGAGCTTTTCTTCGGCAAGGCGCAGTGCGCGACGTGCCACACGCCCCCGTACTACACCGACAACCTGATGCACAACCTTCAGGCCGAGCGATTTCACGAGCCTGTCATGGTGAATGGTCGGATGGCGGTCGCGGACGGGCCGATCAAGACCTTCCCGCTGCGGGGGATCAAGGATTCGCCGACGTACCTGCACGATGGGCGTCTGCTGACGCTGGAGGACACCGTCGAGTTCTTCAACCTCATTCAGCAGCTTAAGCTCAGTGAGCAGGAGAAGGCGGACCTGACAGCTTTCCTGCGGGCGCTGTGAGGCTCCGCCGATGGTTCGGCGCTTCAGGTGGCGCGCTGCGTCCACGGGCCGGTGACCGCGAGCATCAGCCCGGCGTTCTGGATGTTGACGAAGAGGGTCGAACCGTCGGGCGAGAAGCACGCGCCGGCCAGTTCACTCTGGAGGTGGCAGAACGCGAAGGTGTAGAGGCGGCCGGCCGGCGTGACGCCGATCAGTCGGGCTTGTTCGTTCCCGCGGTCTTCGCAGACGATCAGGTCGCCCCAGGGCGCGACGGTGAGATTGTCGGCGTTCTGGACGAGGTTCCCGTCGTTGGGTTCGATGAACAGCTCAACGCTGCCGGGGCTTTCGCGCTCGCCCGGCTGAGCTTCGTGAGGGCTGGGAACGTAGCGGAAGATCTGCCCGCCGCGGCTGGTTCCGCCGTTGGTGCAGGCGAAGTAGATGCCATCCGACCCGGTCCACATCCCTTCGCCGCGTGCGAAGACGGCGGCGCCGGCGGCCTGGCCGCGGTTGCGAAGGTCATCGTCGGGGGAGTCCACCTCGTCCATGTCGATCCAGCGGACTTCGAGCGGTTCATTCATCGGCATGGTGTGAGGGCTGCGCCGCCAGTTGCGTGTGTCGGCGCCGGGGACATCGCGCAGGGCCAATGCCTGGAGGCGTCCGCCGGCTTTGAGGTCGCCGGGTTTTTCGGGAATGAAGCGGTAAAGCAGCCCGTCATCGCGGTCTTCGGTCTGGTAGACGACGCCTGACCGCGGATCGACGGCGATCGCTTCGTGGTGGAAGCGCCCCATCGCCTTGAGGGGAATCGGATCGACGAGCGTGCGCTCCTCGCGGGCGGGGACTTCGAAGTTGTAGCCGTGGTCCTTCTGCGCGGTGAAGCGGCCGTGCTTGTCCTCCGGGCCCGCGCGCTGGACGGTCTCCTCGCAGGTGACCCAGGAACCCCACGGCGTCGCGCCGCCGGCGCAGTTGCGGTAGGTTCCCGCCAGGCTCAGGTAGTGACTGACGAGCCTGCGGGCTTTGGTGTCGTAGATGAGCGTGGTGGTTCCGCCGGTTCCGGGGGTCGGCCCGGCATCGTAGAGTTTTTCGATGGGGACGCGGGAGAGCAGTTCCAGGTTTTCACCCCACGGCCCCTGCTGGTCGGGGTTGACCTCGTGGTTGCAGATGACGATCGTTCTGCCGCTGGGCGCGGGGAACGCGGCCATGCCATCGGGCGCGCCGGGGACGAGCAGCCCGTCGTACATGGGCAGGCCGGCGCGGGCGATGATGGCGTAGGTGAAACCGCGGGGGAGGTCGAACACGCCCTGGGAATCCTCCACGAGCGGGCCGAACCCGGCGGGTTCATCGGAAGCGGCGAAGGCCCTGCCGTTGATGCTCACGGCGCGGAGACCCATGAATCCCGCGGCCACGGCGGCGGAGTGATGCATGAAACGGCGACGGGTGACGCGCATGGCCTGGCTCCTGGAGGATCGACGTGGGACGGACCGGTCCACCAGTTTAGGCGGAAATGTGAGGCGAGTCGTGGGTTTTTGTGGGTTTTGGGTTAGGAGCGGGCCGGTGAATCGGCGCGGCGCTAACAAAGCGGGCTTGACTAAAGGCCGGTGCTAGATAAGATGTCTTTACTAGTGGACCGCGCAGGTCAAGGAGACGATACCAGCGATGCCACGGATCACCGGCACTTATCGGGTAACCAGTGTGGGAGGGGAGAAGGTACGAGCATTCATCCCGCACCCGCTTCCACCGGCAGGGCCTGAACTGCGAATCGACGACGCGATGCGCGAGCTGCTGGCGGCCGCGGCGGCCTCCCTTGCCCGGCTGTCGGTTGCCGGAGCAATGGTGCCCAGCGCCGACTGGTTCCTCTACGGTTTCGTCCGTAAAGAAGCCGTCGTTTCCTCCCAGATCGAGGGAACGCAGGCAACCCTCGAGGACGTGCTCCATTACGAGGCAACCGAACAGGCCCGGCGCCCCGATGATGTGAAGGAAGTTTGCAACTATGTCGATGCCCTGACCTATGCCCGCCAAGAGATCGCCCGCCCCTGGGGGCTGCCGTTGAGTACGCGGCTGCTCTGCCAGGCGCATAAGCGACTCATGAAAGGCGTGCGAGGTCAACACAAAGAGCCGGGCCAAATCCGTCGTTCACAGAACTGGATCGGCGGCACACGTCCTGGCAACGCCGCGTTCGTTCCGCCGCCGCCCGGCGTCGTCGTGGAGGCGATGGCGGCGCTGGACGCCTGGTTGCACAGCGACGACCCGATGCCGCCGCTGATCAAGGCGGGGCTGGCCCATGTGCAGTTCGAGACGATTCACCCGTTTCTGGATGGCAATGGTCGCATCGGTCGTCTGCTCGTGACGCTGCTCGTCGAGCACTGGGGTATGCTCGATGCGCCGCTGCTGTACCTGAGCCTCGCTTTCAAGAGGCACCGGCCGCTTTACTACCAGAAGCTCTCGGCCGTGCGCACCGATGGGGATTGGGAGGGCTGGACCAGCTTCTTCCTCGAATGTGTCAAAGAGGCGGCGGACGACGGTGTCACCGTTGCCCAATCGCTATTCAGCCGGATCAACACCGATCGATCGGCGCTTGCCGGACATCCCTCGGCGACCGTCACGGCCATCCGTCTGTATGACCTGCTGCCCAAGCACCCCATCGTGACGCTGCCGCTGGCGACCGAACTGCTCGAAACCACCAAGCCCACGGCGATCAAGGCCATCAAGGCGCTTGAGGACGCCGGGATTCTGCACGAGACCACCGGCAAGCGGCGCGACCGGGTCTACGCCTACCGCGGCTACCTCGACCTGCTGACCAGAGACACTCAGTGAGGCAGGCCGCGACGGCGGGCCAGCAGGCCCGGCCTCGTCCCGACACGCCCCGCGCCACGCGACGAGCGGGGAAACGCCAGGCCAAGGCCTGGCCCATTGGCTTTGACGAAGGGGGTCAGCGATCGTGCATCAGGTCGAACGTCTTGACGGATGTGTATGTCCGGAAGGACTTGGGTTGCGAGGCATTGCTAACCACGGACATCCACTGAACCTTACCCGCATCGCGGCCGGCGATGATCAATATCCGATCATCGGGGATTTCGACGTAGAAACCTGTAGGTTGCGGCAAGATCGCGAGGCTCCTCACATCGCGAAGCTCATAGCCTTTCGCCCGGGCGATCGCCTCGGCCGTCGCGAAGTCCTGCTCCAGCGAGATGATTGTGGTTTCCGGGGCGCGCGAGCAGGCGGTGAGGAGGATCAGGAGGATCGTGAGGGTGAGGGATTTCATCTTGACAGGGAAGCCTCAAGTACGACGATTCACACGCCGCAACCCGCTTTGCTCCGTGATTGCCCAGGTGTGGTCATGATACAGCTTCCCCACCCGGATGCGGGCACGAATCCACGGTTGCCCTTGTTGATCTACCTCATACACGCGCGATGGCCAGGTGCGCTGAATCATCTTCTTCATGAGCGCCAAACTCTCCGCGGGAACGGACCAGCGGGGATCGGCCCATTCCTCGGGGAGACTGACGAAGCGGACGAGGTCGCCGATTCTGAGGGACTTGGGGTCGGGCATCATGGGATCATAGGGAGCAATACGATTGCCCTTCAACACCGGACTCACCACCGAGGGCCTACTATCACCCATCACCAAAGTCAATGTTCCGTGGGCTTGGATCGAGCAGATGGATCCCGTATCGGATTCGCAGTTCCGCCAACACCTGCAGCACTCTCGGCCAACGGTCTTCAAACTGCTCGGCCCAAGTCTCCAATCGCTCCTGCATCACTTCCTCGGGGAACGTCGGAGGGGTGTCGAGTGTCGCTTTGGCAAAGTCAAGGACATAAGGCGGCTGGACGACGGAAATCTCGAGTGTCTCCAACTCGTCGTCGCACCCGATGAGTTGAGGAACATTGAGACCCGCGACGAACTTGACCTGATGCTCGTCGAGCCTGAGGTACACGTCCCGTTCCGTCACGTATGATTCGGACCTGTTGAAGACTTTTACGGCGCTTTGCCGGTCGGTAGCGTACACGTTACCATCCATGCCCCAGCCCAGGCGATCTTTCACTTGGCAGCCCGCAAGCTGAACGTAGGCGAGGACTCGCTTCCTTGAACTTTCGTCAGGCCACACCATGCTCGAATCCATCCCCACAGGTTACTCCGCGAAGGTTCGTCTGTGGCTCGAGTACCGCGGGAACCAGATCCCGCTCGGTCAGGTCGCGCCGGATTGGGTCATGCCGGTGGACCGGTGCGAGCTTGATGCCTGCGAGGTGATCGTGGTGGTGGAGGTCGACGGGGTGGAAAACCGCCGGCGCGTGGCGCTGCCGGTCGGCGGGGTGTTCGAGGCGCGCGAGCTGATCGAGGTCCGCACGCCGGGGTGCGTGTGAGAGCGGCGCGGCGCGCTGCTCGCGATCGTGTGAACGACAGTTGGGCACGGGGCCTGACCTACGCGCTGTGGCACGCAGAGCCTTTGCCACAGGCACCCGGCGAGCGGGTGTTTCAGCCGTCTTAGAGCCTGCTGCACGGCCGCCGCTCATGGACCCATCTTGCCGTGGCGATATTATGGTGTATACTATTGGTGTATACACCGGAGCGACGCACTGATGGTTCGAACCCAGATCTATCTCACCGAACAGGAACGCGCGCGGCTCGCGGCGTTGGCGGAAGCCACTGGCCGAAACCAGAGCGAGCTGATCCGCGAGGCTGTCGATCGCTACCTCGAACAATCCACGGCCGAACACCTGCACGCCGTTCTAGCGCGGGCCGAAGGTGTCTGGCGGGACCGTGACGACCTTCCGGATTTCGCATCCCTCCGCGCTGAGTGGGACCGTGCTGCACCGCCGATCCGGGATTGAAGCATGGACCAGCCCATCCTTGTTGATACCGACGTGCTGATCGAGTATCTGCGCGGCCGAGCGGAAGCGGTGGAGTACCTCCGCGGCGTGGCGGATCGGATCCTTCTCTCGTCCATCGTCGTGGCGGAGCTTTATGCGGGCGTCCGCGATGGATCCGAACAGGCCATTCTGGATGAGTTCATCGCGCTGTTCCGCATCGTCCCGGTGACAGCCCCGATCGCCAGGGCCGCGGGGCTGCTCAAACGTGACTTTGCCCGCTCACATGGCACGGGTTTGGCGGATGCGATCCTCGCCGCCTCCGCCCAAGCCGAAGGGGCGACACTCGCCACGCTCAACGTGCGGCACTACCCGATGTTCAAGGGATTGAGGCCGGCGTATGGAATGCGGCAGCGCGGTGCGTCAGGCACTTTGCCCGACGGGGGTGGCGTTTCATGAAAGCCATATCGCGGGTAATGCCCGATTCATCGCACCCTCTCGCGCAATCGTGCGCTGAACCGCAGGGCAGAGTCCCCCCCGCCTCCCCCTCACCTCCCCATCACATCCCCCCAGTACGTCTGGGCCACCGCCTCCAGGATCGCCGCGGGGATTTCGCCCTTCTCCGGCCGAACGCTTGATGCCTCGCAGCGCGGCACGGTCGCCAGCACCGGCGGGCGGTTGGTCTTTTCGATCCAGACGCGATTGGTGGTCATCGCCAGGTCTTCCTCGCGGCCGTGGCGGGCCGAGTCGGCGTCGTAACCGTTGATGACGATCCCCGCGATCGGGCAGCGCGCCTGTTCGAGCAGCCGCACCGTCATGGCCGTGTGATTGAGCGTCCCCAGCGTCGCCCGCGTCACGACCACGGCCGGTAGTTCCAGCGCGGCGATGAGGTCGAGTACGGTCAGTTTCGGCTTGCGCGGATCGAGCGGCACGAGCAGCCCGCCGATGCCCTCGACGATCAGGGCATCGCTTGATTCATCGAGCAGTTGAAGGGCGCGGGCGAGGGCTTCGTAGTCGATCTTCCGTTTGATCCGCTCGGCCGCGGGCGCAGGCGCCAGCGGATCGGCGAAGCGGATGGGTGCGATGGTGTCGAGCGGTTGACGGCAGTCGGCGAAGTGGGCGAGCGCTTCGGCATCCTCGCTGACCAGCCCCTCGCGGTCCCTGCGGCAGCCGGAAGCGAAGGGCTTGCAG
>JBGTFI010000185.1:0-8073 GCA_041747335.1 Phycisphaeraceae bacterium
GCTCCACCGTCGACTGCACCCGCCCAAGCAACTCCCGCTCATCCGTCACCATCAAACGCGCCATTGGAATCCATTCCTTTCCGGCCATCCCTGGCCAAAAAACCCATTATTACACGCCCCCCGGAAATTTGGGCAGACCCCGACGAAATGACGAAAGAGGATGCGAGGCTCCGGGGGGTATCCATGAGCAAGTCGACGCCAGTGGCGTGCTCATAGATGCCACCCGCAGCCCTTCCCCGCCCAAGCTGTCACGCACGAGGGGGGGCCGTTGTGTTTCAAGGACTGGGCGACTTGATCCGATCAGAAAGTCAGCTATTCTACCGCACCTGCCGATCCCCGATAGCTCAATCGGTAGAGCGGGCGGCTGTTAACCGCCAGGTTGCTGGTTCGAGTCCAGCTCGGGGAGCTTTTTCTTCTTGTCTCGAGCGCACCCGCCGCGTGGTTAACACCGGCCGGAGGCGGGGCTTTGCGATCCGCGAAGACGCATTAACCCCACTTGAATAAAGAGTTAGAGGAATACTGGCGGGGCGAGGGATGCCTCTCTGTTTCGATATCGTCTGCCGGAAGCGCCCGAGCCAGACCCCGCGTTCTTCGCGCGCAGACCGAACCGAACTCGAACAGTTCTCTATCTCTCTGAGAGACGCCGACCTGGTGGTTAGCACCGGAGTCTACGAATGGCCGGCGAGTTGGACGGCAGTATCGAACCTGGGTCGGGGCGGGTTCTCTGAAACCAATCAGTCCTTCACGAGACTCCAGAAGTCGTACTTTCGGCCGTGCCGTTCGCGAAGGTCGGCCATCAGATCGTGCTGCCGCTGGGTCAGGCCTGCTCTTGGCGCGAGGTTTTTCATGATGGCCAGGTAGTCGGCGGCGTGGTGGTAGGCCTTCGAGCGCTTTGCTTCGAGGATGTCCAGCAGCAGCGCGCGATACAGTATCCACGCGGCGGCGGGGTGTTCATCCCGCAGCGGTTCGGCCAGCCGCAGCAGCGTGTCGTAATACCCTCGGTCAAAGGCGTTCGGGTGCGCAGGGACAAGTCGGGCAGCCCGCGCGATCTCCCCGCGGTCCATGAGGAATTGCGCCGCGTAGAGACGGTCACGATGGTTTTCCGCGACAGTGACGGCCTGGCGCATCGTGTCTTCGTGCTGGGCCTCGGGGGTCATCGCCAGAAACCGATCCAGGGCGCTTGAACTGAGGCTCTGTTGAAAGGTTTGCCAGAGCATGTCCCGGACTTCATCCTCGCGGCCAAGCGCCAGGAGAATCCTGCAGCGCAAAGTCGTAAAGTCCTCTTTCTCGCCCTGAAAGTAAGCGTGGTTGCTGTCGCCACGGTCAAGGTATGCCAGCGCTTCGGATGGGCGATCGGTGTCGAGCAGGCGCCGGGCTATGGGGATGGCATACCGCTCGATGAGGCCGGATTGGCGCTGCAGGTCGATGTACAGGTCCACATCACCGAGAGCATCGGCCACCTCGGCCAGATGACGAAGCGGTTCGCGCCGCTTCCAGTCCTCGATGCTCTTATCGGCCTGCCTAGCCTCGTACTGCGCATGGAACAATGCCTTGAGAGCGAGCAGTCCCTCGCTGCCGAGCGCCGCGGCGAAATCACGAATCATGTGATCACGGAGAGCGTAGCCGTTGTTCGCATGTTCATCGAAGACCATCTTCGCCAGGTCCGCGGGATTCCGGTCGTCGATCGTCGCCCACGCCTTGCCCCAGAGCGTGACGGCGTCCTGGCATACCGGATAGAGGTATCCATACGAATCATCGACGTGGTCGAAGCCACTGTCGGCCGCTTCGATGAACCGGCGCAGGACTCTCTCCGCCTCGACAGCGTGGCCGCGCTCGATGAGCTGATCCAGAGCGGGCAGCACGGGTTCAAGGTCGGATGCAATGGGACGAGCCAGCTTCCAGGGTTCACGGCTGGATCGCGTCCGTTCCCAGGCTTTGGAGATGATCCGGCGCAGTTCCGCTACAAGCGTCCTGGCATCGGCTTGCGGGGCGACGAACTCGATCACCGCCGATCGCAGGTCGTCGTTCACTTCCGTCTGGTCAACAACCCACGTCACCAACTCGGCCTTGCTTCGCTTGCCGAGCAGTTGCTTGAGCTTGTCGCTGGTCAGGGCAGTCATGGTGTGGCTTTCGTTCGCGGTGGAGGCACGAAGAATGGGCGGCGGTCCACTTCCCGTATGTTACCTCTGGGGCCATGGGTTCCAACGGGCGTCACTACCGATTCAAACAGACAGGCTCCGTGGCAGCAACTCATGACCCTCCGCCGACGAGGCCAATATGCGCGCTGCCGGTGGTCATCGGCATTGCCAAGACGCACGAAGGAATCTCCGGCCTGATGGGTGGCGGTTGCCGGTGACTGACTTTACACGTCTGCGGCGCGTGCTTCTTGCGCCTGTGGCTTCTATCGGGATGTCATTCGTGCGCTCCGTCATGGTGCGTCAGCACCCAGTGATCTCGATGCACTTCGAACGCCAAGGTATGATGGATATCGCCACGACCAGGAGAGGGGGAGTGTGAGTGTTTGGCAAGGCAGGCGAAAGGTGCCTAAGGATAGCCCCTTGATATATCGGTGCAAACGATTCTGGTGCCCGCGTACAGGCTCCTACAGTCTCGCTGACAAGGGGTACCTCGTGGACCCAGAGGCTGACTACGCAAGGACGTTACAGCCCGATGTCGTCGGGTTCGAGATGATCGAGGGCGTTCCATGTCTGGCGCTGTTGGGCGAACCGGGCATCGGCAAGTCCACGGCCCTGGAGAGGTGTGTTGAAGTCGTGCGTTCCGCGCCACAGCCGCCGGGTGATCATATACTGGTCCTTAACCTCAATCAGTACGGCAGCGAGGATCGCCTGGAGCGCCGCCTGACCGATGCTCCAGAGATTCACTCCTGGGTGGACGGGAGTGGCACGCTTCACCTCTTTCTCGACAGCCTGGATGAGTGTCGTGCCCACATACCCACGGTGGCGGCTCTGGTTCTGGGGGTGCTTCGAGGGCATCGAACGCGCCGGGAGAGGCTGCGCCTCCGATTCGCGTGTCGGACAGCGGAGTGGCCGGAGCAACTCGATACAGGCTTAAAGGACCTGTGGAAGGACGACGGCTTTCGGGCTTACGAGCTGCTGCCACTGAGGAGGGTGGATGTGGAGGCGGCAGCGCGGGTGATGGGAGTTGATGCCGGGGAGTTCCTGACCGCCGTCGAGGTTGCGGACGCGCAGCCACTCGCCATCAAACCTCTCACGCTGAAGATGCTTCTCGAATTGCACAAGGGGCCTGAAGGACTCCCGTCAACGCAGGTCGAACTCTACCAGCGAGGCTGTCAACTCCTATGCACCGAAACCAACCTCAGCCGTCTCGACTCCAGAGCAGCGGGATCGCTTGACCCGTCTCAGCGGCTGGTGGTGGCGGCACGGATCGCCACGGTCCTGAACTTATGCGGCAAGGACGCGGTTTCTCTTGATCCCGTGTCGTCTTACCCACCGGCGGGAGCGGTGCCGATCACGGCGCTAGCCGGTGGCCGGGAAGAGGTACGAGGCATCATGCTGGACGTGGGCGAGGCCGCGATCCGTGAGGCGCTGAGGACCGGCCTTTTCAGCAGTCGGGGGCTGAATCTCCTGGGCGTGGCCCACCAGACGTATGCCGAGTTCCTGACGGCCAATTACCTCCACTCCCATGGTCTTGACCAGGCCCAGCTCAACAGCCTGTTCTGTCACACCGGTGATCCTGATCACAGGCTCGTTCCCCAACTCGCCGAAACAGCCGCCTGGCTGGCCAGCATGGATCGCGCTTTCTTCAGGAGGGTCATGGCGACCGATCCCCACGTTCTCCTACGCAGCGACGGTGCAACAGCCGATCACCAGGATCGCCATGCACTGCTGGAAGCTTACCTCGAGAAGCTGGAGCACGGCCAGCTGCTGGACTCCGACCTGGGAGTGCGTCAACGATACGGACGTTTTTGCCACCCCGCGCTGTATCAGCAGTTGCATCCTTACATCACTGGCCGAAGCAAGGCCCTGTCAGCCCGTCTGGCTGCGATAGACATCGCCGAGGCCGCCGCCGTCGAAGGGTTGGCGAATCTGCTTGTGTCGGTGGCGATGGATCCGGACGAGGATGTATACGTTCGGTATCGGGCTGCGCACGCGGTCTCGATCGTGGGTAGCGACGAGCATCGACGCCAACTGATTCCGCTGCTGAACACGACGCAGGAGGAGGACCCTGATGACCAGCTCAGGGGCACAGTGATGCGTACGGTGTGGCCGAGACGACTTGTCCCCCTCAACAAAATGCTCGGGGCCATGGCGCCACCTCGTCGGCGAAGCTTGATGGGGGCATACGAGATGTTTCTCGCTCAGGAGTTTGTGCCCCATGTACGGAGCGACGAGGTTCCGACGGTACTGGATTGGTGGCAAACCGAAGTCGGGTCAAAGGATGCTGATCACAAGGCTTCAGCCGGACTATGCCAGCTCGCTGATGCGCTGGTGGTGCGGGCCCTGGGCCAGATCGAGGATGCTAAGACGCTGCGAGCACTTGCGCTTTACGTCAGGTGTCGGCTGCTGCAGCATCAGGACATCTTTTCCTCACGGGTTGAAATACGTGAACGCAGTGAGCTCTTCGAACACGACGAGCGGAGGCGGAGGCTTGCCAGAGCGATCCTGGAACACGACGGATCCGAGGGCACATCAAGCCTGTCCTTGACGTTCGGTATCGCGCCAATTCTCGGGCGAGCCGACTTCGAGTGGACGCTGGACCAGGCGCGCTCGGCGCTTTCAAAGAACCTCAGTGAAGCATTTGCTGTCGTCGCACGAGACCTGATGGATACCTCGAGCCCTGCACATGTCGACGTCCTGGTTGCCAGCGCAAGGGAATCCGAAGTGATCAACAAGGTGTTTGCTCCCTGGCTGACGCCAATTGAATTGGGATCGGATGCGGCGCGACGAGAGCGTGATCGCCCTCAAAACATCCACCAAGATCCCCAGCCGGAGGTCACGATCGATCCACCGATGACTGAGCGTGTCAAAGTGTACCTTGACCGCCTCGAGGCCGGTGATACGGATGCGTGGTGGCATCTCAACCACTGCATGACGTTCAATCACGCTGGACGTGCGGATGACCAAAGCGTGTTTGAGGAAGACCTGCGGGAGCTGCCCGGATGGAAAGATGCCGACGATGTGACAAGGAGGCGGATTGTTGCCGGGGCCAAGCTCTTTTTGCGCCTAGGCGATCCCCACAACGACAGATGGATTGGCACCAATACGCTGCACCGTCCTGCGCTAGCCGGCTACCGCGCGATGGTCCTGCTCGCGCACGAAGAGCCCAAAGCCCTCGCGGGGCTCACACCGGAGCTGTGGGACCGCTGGGCCGGTGCCATCGTCGGATTCCCCAGCTCGTCTAGCAACATCGGCAACCCAAAGCTCACAATCGACCTGGTCCACTTGGCCTACGAGCACGCTCCGGAGGCGGTGATCTTCACTCTGCTCAGGATCATCGACAAGGAGGATCGTGAGTATGACCGAGTATCCATGCTCCAGAAGGTGGCCGGCTGCTGGGATGCGCGGCTTTGCAGGGCGGTGCTCGAGAAACTGAAAGGAACGGTGCTGAAGCCCAGCACGGTCGGCGGACTGATCGGAGAGCTGCTGACCCACCGATGCGACGGGGCGTTGGAGTACGCCGCCTCCCTCGTGCCCACGCCACCGCCGCCCGAAGGGCAGTCCAGAGAACGATCCCACCAGGCGGCTCTTGCACTACTCGAACACGCCGACGATGCGGGCTGGTCGATCGTCTGGCCGGTGGTTACGTCCGATACTGATTTCGGCCGCAAGCTCATTGAAGCGCTGGCCATGCGCGACCGGATGCGGGGGGACATCGCCACGAGGCTTAGCGAGGAACAAGCAGCAGAGCACTGCATCTGGCTCTCTAAACAGTACCCACACGAGGAAGACCCTCAGCATGACGATGCTCACTTTATCGGGCCGCGCGAGGCGGTGGCACACCTGCGTGACGCTGTGCTGCGGACGCTAGAGAGCCGCGGCACGCCTCAGGCCGTGGCGGCCATTCGACGCATCGCCGATGAATTACCGAACCTACCCTGGTTGTGTTACGCCAAAATCCGCGCTCGAGAACAGATGCTTCGGCATACCTGGACACCGCCCGCCGCGGCCCAAGTCCTGGCGCTTTGCTCCCGCCCGCGCTCCAGGCTGGTGCGATCGGCGGTGGAGCTGCAGGATCTGCTACTGGAAGCACTTGACGAGATCGATACTGAATTGCAGGACGAGACGCCCGCGGCGCCAGAGCTGTGGAACCTGCCCACCAGCCCACACGACCGCAATACGCCGACTCGACCCAAGAGCGAGGAACACCTCTCCGACTGGCTCAAGCGTCGGTTAAACGAGAGACTGACTGACCGGGGCATCGTGGCGATGCGTGAGGTCGAGATCCGCCGCGGCGAAGGGACCGGTGCCTCGAAAGGCGCCGGCGAACAGACGGACCTTCACGTGATCACATGCGTGCCCGGGATGGTGGAGGGAAGCTACGAGCAGGTTCGCGTCATCATCGAGGTCAAGGGCTGCTGGCACCCTGATCTTAAGAATGCTATGAGCACGCAGCTCGTGGATCGCTACCTGGAGGACAACACCTGTCAGCACGGCATCTACGTGGTCGGGTGGTTCCAGTGCAATCAGTGGGACGATGGGGACCAGAGGAAGGTTAGGACTCCCGCGTGGACATTGACCGATGCCCGACGAAACTTCGAAGAACAGGCCAAGTTACTGTCGACCCCAACCCGCCAGGTCCGGGCGAGCGTCCTGAATACGGCCCTGCGATAGCGATGCGAATTAACGCCCGCTGGTGCTCTGCAGGTCTCATGATCGAGAGGGGGTAGGTGGTTACGTTCAAATCCGAAACAATGATTATCGGTAACTCTTTAGCCCTCCGCAGTGGTTTTTTCTGGCAGCGGGGGTAGTTGGCCGGTCGTCAAGTACGCTTCCATGGCTTGCACCAGGGTGTTCAACGGATGATGGCCTCGTTGTTTCAAGGTGCGGTACACGCTCATCAGCACCGCCTGGGTGTCGGCGCCGTGGTCGCTGCGGTTGGCGTAGCTGTTCTTGCGGATGATCACCGCCGGTCGAATCGCCCGCTCGGCGTGGTTGTTCTCGAACGGCACCTCTTTCCCCGGCACGTCGAGGAACGTGAACAGGTCCTCGCGGTGGCGACGCAGGCGCTTGATCAATCGCCGCGCATCGGGATGTTGCCAGCCGCCGTCGATCAGCGCCTCGAGTCGCCGCGTCAGGCGCGCGCGCTTCGAGGCGTGCTCGGCTTCGGGCACGGCGTCGCGCTTCCACAACCGGATCGCGTCGCGCAGCAGGCGGCGCAGCTTCTTGGCGAAGATCGGCCAATCGCCATCGGCCTTGTGGTAGTGCTCGACGTTCTCCAGATCGCGCAGCAGATGCACGAGGCACTTCTGCTTTCGGCCGGCGCACACCGCGTTGTACGCGCCCCAGAAGTCGCTGATCAGCGTGCCCTCGAACGCCTCGGTGAAGAACTTCATCAGCGCCGGGCTGCCGCGCGACCGGTCGATCATGTAGTACGTCAGATCGGGGTTGCCAAAGCACCACAGCCAGTGCGTCTTGCCGTTGACCCGCCAGCCGGTCTCGTCGCCGTGCAGCACGGCCCCGCGAAGCGCCTCGCGTTGAATCTGCTCGTACCAGGCGTACAGCAGTTCGGCCAGCCGATGCCACATCTGGATCAGGCCACCGGGCGTCAGCTTGAACCGCAGGTGATGGTTGAACACCTCGACGATCTGCGAGAGCGTGTTGCCCAGCCCGTAGTGCAGCCAGGCCGACAGCGCCAGCACGCGGTTGCCGATCGTGGCCCCCGGCAGCGCGTCGGGGACCGTCGGCTCCACGTGCTTCTTGCAATGCGGGCACCAGTCGCGATGGATCACGTGCTCGGTCACGACCGGCTGAACGCCTTGCGGGATGTCTTCGATGTAGCGCGAGCGCCGCTGCGCGCAGCGCGTCAGTGTTCCGCCGCAGCACGGGCAACGCTTGGCGCGGTGCGATTTGACCTGATCGATGTGCGAAGGCG
>JBGTFI010000186.1:0-8239 GCA_041747335.1 Phycisphaeraceae bacterium
CCCGCGCTGGGCGCCGCCGTCACATGGATCATCGTTGCGCTTGGCACCCGGTACATCGGCCTGGCCAGCGTCGCCGCCGCCATCGCCCTGCCCCTTTTCATCGCCCTCTGGACCGTTCTCTCACGCGCCGCATGGACCGACCGCTGGCCGTTCCTGGCCCTCTTCGGACTCATGGGCCTGCTCGTCGCTTACCGCCACCGCGCGAACCTCGCCCGCATGGCCAAGGGAACCGAACCCAAATGGGGAGCGCCCAGGCCCGCTTCGGCCGATAAGGCATGACCGAAGGGTCATGGCCTATGATTCCCCTGCCTTGTCCGGTCCCCGATCCGCTGTCAACTGGGAGAGCATGATGCACTGGTTTCATTCCGGCGGCCGCCTCGCCCTCGCGGCCCTGATCTGCCTGACCGCGTTCTTTTCCTCCACAACATCCTTCGCGCAGAATGCCCCAGCCACCGGCCGGGTGGACCTCCCGCGATATCCCTCCATCAGCCCGGATGGTTCGCAGGTCGCTTTCTCCTGGCGCGGCGACCTCTGGCGCGCCAGCGCCCTGGGCGGCGAGGCCGTGCGGCTGACCACCCATCCCGGCGATGACCTTCGCTCCGCATGGAGTCCGGATGGCTCGCTGATCGCCTTCGAGTCCACCCGCGACGGCTACCAGAACCTTTACCTCATGAATGCCGATGGCGCGAACGTGCGGCAGGTCACCCGTACCGACCGCCCCTGCGCGCTGTCGGGCTTCGGCGCCGATGAGCAGGGCGCGCCCGTCCTGCTCTTTTCCTCCGCGCTCGAAGGCGATGCCTACCGAGGCGTCCGGCCGTACATGGTCTCCACTTCCGGGGGCGAGCTGCGCCGCCTCCACGATGCCTTCGGCGATGAACCGGCCATGGCCCCCGGCAGTTCTCGAATCCTCTTCACCCGCGGCGGCAACGCCTGGAACCGCCGCCACAAACGCGGGCCGGACACACGCGATGTGTGGACCTACGACCGCGCCGACGGAACCTTCATTCCCCTCACCTTCTGGGCGGGCAACGACGGGCAGGCGAAGTGGATCGGCGAGAACGAACTGCTGTTCCTCTCTGACCGCGAACTCGATTGCGTCAACCTGTATCGCATGACGATCGGCGAGGGCGGCTTGCGCACGACCGAGCGCCTCACCTCCTTCACCACGCACGATGTGCAGTCCTTCGATGCCTCGCTCGACGGCGCGACGGTCGTCCTCCACATCTGGGACACGCTTTATCGACTGGACCGCGATGTCCCCAACGCCGGCCCGTCCGTGCTCAATCTCCACGCCGCGACGGATGACCGCCGCTCGAACGAACTGATCGACGCCTCGCGCGAAGTAGGGGAAGCCGCGCTCTCGCCCGACGGGCAGGTGCTGGCCGTCGTCGCCTACGGCGAGGTCTACGTCCGCAACGTCGATGACAAAAGCCCCTCCTTGCGCATCACGAACTCTCCGGCCCGCAAGCGCGAAATCGCCTGGTCCCCCGACGGGGTAAAGCTCTACTTCGTCAGTGACGAACCGGGCCATGACAACATCTACGCGGCCACCGTCGCGCTCACGCGAGAGGAAGTCAAGAAAGCCCTGCGCGATCTGAGTGAACCGCCGCGCGACGAAGAGGCCCCCGCGACGGGGCAGGACGCGGATGAGGGTGAAGATCCGGAGGCCGACAAACCCGATGAGGACGACGAGGAAGAGGACAAGGCTGAAGAAAAGAGCGATGAGAAAGCAAAACCGGACAAGGATGATAAGCCCGCCGCGTCGCGCTGGCATCAGCCCGTGCGGTTCGAGATTCACCCGGTGGTGACCAGCGCCTTTGACGACCGTCGCCCCACGCCCTCGCCCGACGGAACGAAACTGCTTTTCCGCCGCGGACGCGGGAACCTCATGCTGCTCGATCTCACCACCGGCGCTGAGCACCTCCTGCGCGCCGGGTGGGATGCCCGCATCGACTGGACCTGGAGCGCCGACAGCCGGTGGATCGCCTTCTCGCAGTCTGATGACAACTTCAACAGCGACATCCTCATCGTCCCGGCCGACCGCTCTTCCCCGCCGGTCAACCTCTCACGCCACCCCGACAACGACCGCCGCCCCAGCTTCAGCGCCGATGGCAGGATCCTCTGCTTCCTCTCCGAACGCACCGCCGACACCTACGATGTCTACACCGTCTACCTCGACAAGTCCCTCGAATCCCTCACCCCCCGGGAGCTGGATGACTACTACAAGAAGGCCGCCGACGCGGCGAAGAAGCGCAAGCCGCTCACGGAAGTGAAGGACAAAGCCGATGCCGACAAGGCCGACCCCGCGAAACTCGACCTCGACGACGCCTACCTCCGCCTTCGGCGCATCACGCGCATGCCCACCTCCGACCGCGATGCGATCATCGCCCCCGGCGGCGAGCGCATCGTGTTCACCAACGGCGGCGATCTCTACACCGTCAAGTGGGATGGTTCCGAACCGACGCGCCTCGCGCCGTCGGCCGACCTCCAACACCTGACGCTCCCCGGCGACAAGGTGGTGGCGGTGCGCGGCGGGCGGGCGATGACCATCGCCCTAGACGGCGGCAAGACCGAGAACATCGACATCTCCGGTGAAATCCGCGTCGAACTCGCCGCCCAGGCAGCCCAGAAGTTCCTCGAAGCCGCGCGAACCCTCGGCCAGCAGTTCTACCACCCGACCATGAAGGGGCTGGACTGGGAAGCGCTCACCGCGTCGTACCTGGAGCTTGCGAGGCGCACGCGCACCGCCGACGAGTTCAACGACGTCGCCAACCGCCTGCTCGGCGAGCTTAACGGTTCGCACCTGGGGGTGCGTTCGCCGGATGAGCGCGGCGAAGCGGTGCAGTCGTACGGCTACCTGGGCATCCGCGACCGCCGCGTTCCCGACGGGTACGAGGTGCTGCACGTCGTGCCCGAATCCCCGGCCGACAGAGGGGAGATGGCCCTCAAGACGGGCGACGTCATCACCCACATCCAGTTCGAGCCTTTCGGCGAGACGGACACGGTTCGTTCCATGCTGCGCGGCCGCGTGGGCGAGGAGACCATCCTCACCGTCCGCCGCGTCGTGAGCGACCAGCCGACAACGCTGCACCTGCTGCTGACTCCCACCACCTTCGCGAACTTCCTCAATCTGCGCTACCAGGAGTGGCAGATGGATAGCGCGCGGCGCGTGCATGAGCTTTCCAACGGAAAGCTTGGTTATCTGCACATCCGCGCGATGAACGAGCCTTCGCTGGAGGAGTTCGAGCGCGACCTCTTCGCCGCCACGGAGGGGAAAGAGGGGCTCATCATCGACGTGCGCAACAACGGGGGCGGATGGATCACCGATCGCCTGCTCACCTCCATCATGGCCCAGCGCCACGCCTACACCGTCCCGCGCGGCGGCGATCCGACCCGGACCGACGCCTACCCGCGCGATCGGCTGTACATTCAGCGCTACATCTTCCCCATCAACACGCTGTGCAATGAGAAGAGTTTTTCCAACGCGGAAATCTTTTCACACGCCTTCAAGACGCTCGGCCGGGGAACGCTCGTGGGCGCGCAGACCAACGGCGGGGTGATTTCGACGGGCGGGTTCACACTCATTGACGGGACGACGGTCCGCCTGCCCTTCCGCGGGTGGTTCCTCCCCGACGGGACGGACATGGAGAACCACGGGGCGACTCCGGACATTCTGATCCCCCAAACCCCCTGGGCCGAATCCCGCGACGAGGATGAACAGCTCAAAGCCGCGGTGGAGGATCTCCTCAGTCGCCTTAGCGAGCCGCGACCGTGAGGGAGCGGAAGGGATTCAGTCCAGTGGGGCGGGCGTCCCGCCCGCCATCAGGCCGAAGGCCTGAGCAATCCCCGCGCGGTACATCAGCCTGAATAACCAGGTTTGCGGCTTCGCCGCAATGGCGGGCGAGACGCCCGCCCCACTGCCCCACTGCCCCAACCGCTTGCTCACGCGCGCGGCTCGCTTTGTCACACCATCCCCGGCAGCTCGCGGTCCACCTCCGGGAAGTAGCGGCGGATGACCGCGCAGTCGAAGCGGGTGAGGATGCTCGAGGCCGGCTCCTTCGACAGCAGAAACTCGAACGCCGCACGCACTACCTTTTCCGGGGCGACGCGGCCGCGGCACCACAGGTCGTAGTCCGCCCAGCTCAGCGTCACGCGGTAGTCGTGCGTGCGGCCGGCGTCGGTCACGCGGACGGTGTACGTCCAGTGCTTGTCGCCTTCGGTCTCGGTCTGAATCTCGATCTCAGCCACGCGGCTACGATATCAACGATGGACTGTCCCAACCACCCGCCGCACGAGCATGAGGACGACGCGCCGCGCCTGGCGATTCGTCGGGCGACGGACCGCTGCTTCCACGCCGTCGAGGAAGTTGTGCGCGGCCCCGGCGGGGAGGTGGAGGGTTACATCGTCGAGGGGTTCATGATCCCGGCGGACGAAGTGGCGCAGGTGCGGGGGATGGACACCCCCAACGAGCCGCGACCGTGAGGGAGCGGTTGGCCGCGGGTTGAGTGAAAAGGCATGGGGAAACCGCTTGCTTACGCGCGCGGCTCGCTTGGGGGGTCAATACCAGAAGGTGTGCATGCCGACTTCGGCGCGCTTCTTGATCTCACCCTTGGGGCGGAGGATGACGTGGCCATCGGCGAAGCCGACGGTGTTGTCGACGGCGTCCAGGCGCTGACTGAGGGAGATGAGCAGGTTGGCGCCGCGGCCGCGATGCCCCCACTCGTGGACGACATTGGAGGGGTGCTCGCCCATGCGATGGGTGATGAAGGCGCGGTTGGATTCAGATTCCTCCTGGGTGTCGGGCCAGACCGGTTCATTCATTTCGACGCCCGTGACGGGGGGCGCGGTGGTGCGCCCGCCGGTGCCGCGCGTCGAGCGGGCGGAAGAGGCTGCATTGGCCAGTGAGGTCATCTTCGCACCGCCGTGGCGGTAGTTGGCCAGCCACATCTAGGGGAGGTTGACAAAGTCCGTGCGCGTCCGCACGCCATACCCGGAATAGTCCAGCGTCGAGACCGGATCCTGGTAACGCTCCACGGGAAACTCGGCGGTGAACTGGTCCTCGGCCACGATCGGACACACGGTCACCCATGCCTCGACGAGATATCCGCCATCAACCATCAGCCCGTGCAGGCTGGTGCGCGGGTTTTCGCCCTGGTGCTGAAGATAATCCGGCGCGGCGTGCTCGTGCGGTCCGTACCGGCCGTTATTGTCGCTGGCGTAGGAGGCCTGGACCTGGAATTGGCCGCGCACGTTGGACATGCACTGGGCGGTCATGGCGGCGTACTTCGCCTGCCCCAGGGCCGGCAGCAGCAGGGCGATCAGCAGGGCGATGATGGAGATGACCACGAGCAGTTCGATGAGGGTGAACGCGGACCGGCGCGACATGGTGGGGCCTCCGGTGAGGGAACCTGCCTGGGGAATCGAGTGAAGTTTAGCGCGTGGGAGAGGGGGTGTCCATCCGGAAATGCGGAGGGGAGTGCTGGGATTGCGGCAAGGGGAATGTCCGGCACAGCCGGACCTACGCCAGCGCCCGGCGCCACCTGCCCATCGCCATGATGGGGAAGTAGAGGCGGTAGAGGTGGTAGCGGAGGTAGAAGACGCGGGGGAAACCGGTGCCGGTGAACCAGGGTTCATCCCAGGTGCCGGATTCGAGCTGGGTTTCGCAAAGCCAGTGCAGCCCGCGGAGGACGTTCGGATCGCGCGGGCCTCGGATGGCCATGAGGGCCATGACGCCCCAGGCGGTCTGGCTGGCGGTGGAGGGGCCGTGGCCTTTGAGTGCGGGGTCTTCGTAGGTGTCGGCCGACTCGCCGAACGAGCCGTCTACCTTCTGCACGCTCGCCAGCCAGTCGCCGGCGCGCCGGACCCAGTCGGCGGACATGTCCTGCCCGACGGTTCTTAGGCCGCAGACGACCTGCCAGGTGCCGTAGAGGTAGTTGATGCCCCACCGGCCGAACCAGCAGCCTTCGGGATCCTGACGTTTGCGTATGAACTCGATCGCCTTGCGGACAGCCGGGTGGCCGGGATCAAAGCCGTGGTGGCCGAGGCATTCGAGCGTGCGGCCGGCGATGTCCGGGCAGGAGGGATCCTGGATGGCGTTGTGATCGGCAAACGGGACGTGTTCGAGGATGGGTCGCTCGACGGTGCGGTCGAAGGCGGCCCAGCCGCCGTCATCGTTCTGCATGGCCAAAGCCCAGGCGACGCCGCGTTTCCCGGCGGCGATGGCGTCCTGGCCGCCGATGCGCCGTAGCGCCATCGCCACCATCGCGGTGTCGTCCACATCGGGGTAGAAGGCGTTGTTGTATTCGAAGAACCAGCCGCTGGGTTCGACCGGGGCTTTGACGTTGGCCGCCCAGTCGCCCGCCTGGCGGCACTCCTTTTCGAGGAGCCACTTCGTGCAGCGGCGCATGGCTTCGTGGGAGGCATCCAGTCCGGCCTCCGTCAGCGCGTAGGCCGCGATACCGGTGTCCCACACCGGCGAGAAGCACGGCTGAATGCGGATCTGATCATTCGCTTCGTCGTGGATCATCAGGTCGTCAAGATGCTTGTGCGCTTCGATCACCTTGGGGTGGTCATCCGCGTAGCCACGGCAGCGCATGGCGATGAGGATGTAGACCATCGGGGGGAAGATGGCGCCCAGGCCGTCGCTGCGTTCGGTGCGCGCGATGATCCAGTTCTCGATGCGCTGGAGGGCACGCTTGCGCAGGGGCGTCATGCCGGCGCGGTCGATGAGCTTGAGGAGTTTGTCGAAGGAAAGGAAGACGCTTGTCCAGGTGCGGTGGCCATCGTCTTTGGGAAGCAGTCGGTGGCGCGCGGCGGGATCGACGTACAGTTCATCAATGCCCAGGTGTGGGGGAAGCTTGCGCACGGGGCGGTGGGTGGTGACGATCGAGAGCGGCGTGATCATCGTGCGCGTCCAGGCGCTGACCTTGTCGAGATGGAAGTAGAACCATTTGGGGAGGTAGACGATCTCCGGGGGGATGGAGGGGACGGCGGAGTATTCGATCTGTCCGAGGGCGGCGAGGTAGAACTTGGAGAAGCTGTTGGCCTTCTCGGCCCCGCCGAGGGAGCGGATCAGGTCGCGAGCTTTGACCATGTGCGGCGCGGAAGAATCATCGCCCATGAGCTTGAGGGCGAAGTAGCCCTTGACGGTGGCGCTGATGTCCGGCTTGGCGCCGGGGTACTGGACCCAGGCGCCGTCCTCGCGCTGGAGGGAGCGGAGGTAGCTTGCGATCTTCGGCAGGCGCGGGTCGGCTTCCTGGCCGAGGATCCACTTGAGGAGGAGGTACTCGCTTTCGAGGATGGAATCGCCTTCGAGTTCGGCGCACCAGTAACCGTCGGGGGATTGCTGGGCGAGGAGGTTGTCCACGGCCTTTTCGAGCGTGGTGTTGACGCGATGGGTGAGATCGGGAGGGGGAGCGTCGAGGCGGACGGGGGAGGGCTGTACACCGTTGAGGACGCTCGATGGGTTCATGGTGGGGATGGCCCTGTGGGGGATACGATCCGGTCGTGAGCACCATACCCTCACGAAGCGTGGGCATGAAACGCGACGATCTTGCGGCCGATCCGCAAACTATACCTGACATTCCGACCCCCTCAATCGCCGCCCTTCAGGTTGATTTGTCCCCTGACCGGCCTAGGATGATAACCCCACCCCGCAGACTCCCACCGGAACGACGCTGTGCCCGAAATGCCCGACGATCCAGCCCCCCCGCTTCCGGGCGATGATGTGAACCCCTCCGGTCTGGCGATGCCCGGGGATGAGGTGTTGCCGCCGGCGCCTTCGTTCGGGCGTCAGATGGCGCAGCTTGTGCTGATTCCGGCGATGATTGTGGTGGCGTGCATCGGTGTGGCGGTGCTGTTCGGGGTGCTGGCGGGAGGGAGGCAGAACATTGAGGAGTACCTGCGGACGCTTCAATCGACCGGGGGGCTGGTGAGCGGGGCGTTCGACGCGAATCGGCCGCAGGTTCAGGAGCGCGGTCGTGCGGCGTACAACATCGCGACGATGATTCCGTCAATCAAGGACGGGGCGAAACGGCGGGAAATCAGCGATCGATTGATTGCGATTCTGGAGAAGTACGTACACCCGGAGGAGACGCAGCTCCAGCAGTACCTGCTGATCGCGGTGGGGCAGCTTGGCCAGGCGGGCGGGTTGGAGGCGATCATGCCGCGACTGACGGATGCGCGGCCGGCGATCGTGCAGGGGGCGGTGCATGGGTTGCTGGCGTGGCCGGACCGGCAG
>JBGTFI010000187.1:0-2939 GCA_041747335.1 Phycisphaeraceae bacterium
TCTGTTGGAGCCCGAGAGCGGATTCGAACCGCTAACCGTCCGATTACAAATCGGATGCGCTGCCATTGCGCCACCCGGGCACTACTCCCGGGAACCCCTACGGATCCCAACACAAAAACGATCCGCCGCAGCGGATCAAGCCCTAAGTATGGAACCCATCCCCCCCAATGGCAAGAAACGCCGGACAACCGCCCGGCGTTCCCAGCATCGTTTTCAGTCGAACCTCTAGGAGCAGCAGTCCGGGCCGCAACAACTCCCGCCCGCGGCCGGCTTCACGGCTACCACGGCGGCCGAAGCAACGCCCTTGCCCTCAGCGTACTCGCTTGTCGTCGAACTCACCTGCTCGAAGCCTGCCGCCCGGATGAAATTGAGGTACTCCTCTTCCTGGAGCGCCCCTGCGATGCAGCCTGCCCATTGCTCCATGTCTTCCTTGATTGCCTCGGGGACCGTCTCCGTCCAGACAATGTCCGAAACCTGCAGTCTCCCGCCCGGCTTCAGCACCCGGAACGCCTCCGCGAACACCTGCTCCTTATCGGGCGAAAGGTTGATGACGCAGTTCGAAATGATCACATCGATCGATTCATCGGCAATCGGCAGGTGTTCAATCTCGCCGAGCCGGAACTCGACGTTCGTGGCGCCGACTTTGGCGAGGTTCTTGCGCGCCAGGGCGATCATCTCGCCGGTCATGTCCACGCCGAACACCTTGCCCGTCTCGCCCACCATCTTCGCGGCCAGGAAGCAATCGATCCCACCACCAGAACCCAGGTCGAGGACCACCTGCCCGGGTTCCAGCGCCGCGATTGCCGTCGGATTCCCACACCCGAACGCAACATCCGTCACCGTCGCCGGGAGGTCTGCGACGTTCGCATCCTGGTAGAGCTGCGCCACGCGTGAAACATGGGCATCGTCCACCGTTTCCGTCCCGCAGCAGTCGCTGCCCGCGTCTGAACTCGGGGCGCAACACGAACTCGCGCTGCTGGCCGGCACAAGTTCGATCAGGTCAGCCCGCTCGAGCACACCCTTCACGCGGTCGCCATAGGACTTCGAGACTTCGGATCGAATTTCATCACTGGTGCGGGCTGCCATATCTACAGGTACCTCATCGATAATTTACGATGTCATCGTAGTTTTGCGATGAGGCCGCGTCAAGCGCTTTCTACGGCCCGCCGCGCGTCCATGAGTGACTCCTTCAGCGCATCCACCATCAGGTCGATGTCTTCGCCGTTGATCGTGAACGGGGGCCCCAGCAGTAGTGCATCCTGCACCGGCCCCGAACCCGCGGAGTAGAAGAACACCCCGTGCCGCAGCCCAGCCGCTGCCACCTTCTGGGCGAACCTGGTTTCCGGCGGATACGGCTTCCCCGTGGCCTTGTCCTGCACCAGCTCGATTCCGAGCATCAGACCAAGGCCGCGCACTTCGCCCACACTCGGGTCGCCTTCGATGCCGCGCAGCCGCTCGCGCAGTACCGCCCCCATCCGTTCCGAACGCTCCACCAGGGCCTCGCGCTCCATGATCTCCAGCACCTTATCGGCCACTGCGCACGATGCGGGGTGCCCCGAGAATGTGTAGAACATCAGGTCCTGCCGCTCCGCTGCCATCGGTGCTACGACTGCTTCCGATGTGTACACACCGCCGATGGGCGCGTACCCGCCCGCAAGGCCCTTGCCGCCAACGAGGATGTCCGGCTCCACGCCATAGTGTTCCACCGCGAAACGCTTCCCCGTCCGCCCGAACCCGGTCATCACCTCATCCGCGATGAGCAGGACGTCGTATTTCGTGCAAATCTCCCGGGCCCGCTGCCAGAAGTCCTCGACAGGCACCAGCGCGCCGCCGGCCGAGCCCACAACCGGCTCGCAGATGAACGCCGCTACCGATTCGGGACCCTCCTCGTTGATCACCCGCTCCAGCGCATCCGCCGGGTGTTCGTCCGTCGCGAACTCCTCGCGCAGGAACTTGTACGGAGCCGGCGTCTTCGGGAACGGGATCAGCATCGGCGCGAACGGCGCTCGCCGAGGCGCGTGGTTGGCGACCGAAAGCGCACCCAGGCTCACCCCGTGATATGAGAGGTCCGTGCCGATGACCTTCCACTTCTCCGACTGGCCCGCGCACACGTGATGCTGCCGCGCCAGCCGCAGTGCTGCCTCTACCGATTCCGACCCGCCGCTTGTAAACGTGACCCGGTTCAGCGAGGGCGGTAGCCACGTCTTCGTCAGCCGTTCGACCAGGCGCATTCGTTCCTCGGTGGCAAATGGCGGGACCACGTAGGTGCAGTTCTCCAGCGCCCGTGCGGCCACCTCCGCCACCTCGGCCCGGCCGTGCCCAATGTTCGACACAATCGCCCCGCCCGCGGCATCGAGGATGCGGCGCCCATCAGGCGTAATCAGGTACGTGCCCTCGGCGCGCTCTATCGAAAGAGGCGTTGCGTAGGGCACGAATGCCATGGCGTTAGCGCGGTCCATCTGCGTTTCAGTGCTCATCCCCGAAGCATAATCCAAGCGGTTCGGGATCATGCACGACGAGCCCCGTCAGCTGATTCCGTGCGCCACCCCCTCCCGCAACGCGCACGGTAGTAGGCGGGTGCGTGATTCGCCACCACCGCCCCCGCGTCAGTCACCCACCGCGCACCACTCACCGGGAAACTCCCGCCAATCCCCCACCTGTAGCTCCCAGCCCCGGCGTACCGCCGACCTCGCCCCGGGGTGATACAACGCCACCAACTTCCTCCCCCGCCATTCCACCACCCGCCCAACATCACGCGACAACACCAGCTCATGGGCCTCGATTCTCCCCAACGCCGCCAGGGCCACCGTTCCCAGCGCGACCACGTACGCCGGCTGCACGCGTTCGATCTCCGCCGCCAGCCACGTGCCGCAATTCCGCACCTCCGACTCCCGCGGCCGCCGATTCCGCCCCGTCGTATCCAGCGGCAGACACAGCAC
>JBGTFI010000188.1:0-3515 GCA_041747335.1 Phycisphaeraceae bacterium
CGACACGTCGTCATCGGCGAGGGTCAGGCGGGCGCCGGCGGTCTTGAGCATCACCGACAGCGCCAGGCGCAGGTCCGATCGGCGCACCGCGAGGACCACATGCACCCCGTCGAGCTTGGCGGGCCGGCGCGGCGCCGACTCGAAGTCCGGATCCGCCAGCGTCAACAGGGGAATCACGGTGACGGTGTCGCTGTCTTCCGCCATCGCCGGGTAGAGCAGCAGCGTGAACGTCGATCCCTTCCCCGCGTTGCCGCCTGCGACGAGTGTCCCGCCCATGTGCTCCGCCAGTTTGCGGGAGATCGTCAGCCCCAGGCCGGTCCCCGTGGCGCGACGCCGCAACCCGTCATCCACCTGGACGAACGGTTCAAAGATGCGCTCCAGATCCTCCTGGGCGATGCCCCTGCCGGTGTCCGAGACTTCAAAGCAGACCCCGGGAAGCGCCGTCGACGGGTCGGCGCGACGGAGGGTGAGCGTCACGCGGCCTTCATCGGTGAAGCGGACCGCGTTGGAAAGGAGATTGAGCAGGATCTGCCGCAGGCGCAGGGTGTCCGTGACGATCCACCGAGGGACGGGCCCATCGCACCGGACATCGATCGTCAGCCCCTTCTCCCGCGCCTGGGCGTGCATGAGGGCGTGAACCTCCTTCACCAGCTCGGCGACCTCGCAGCGGGCCTCTCGAAGCTCCATCTTGCCCGAGTCAAGCTTGGTGAGGTCCAGAGCGTTGTCCAGCAGGGCCAGGAGATGGTCGCCGTTGCGACGGATGACCTGGACCAGATCGAGGGCCTCTCGCCGGTCCTGGATGGAGTCCTCCAGAAGGTTCGCGCAGGCGAAGATGGCGGAGATGAGCGTTCTCACCTCGTGGTTCACGTTCGCCAGGTAGGGTTCGGTCATTCGTGCCCCCGCCGCCGCGGGCGCTACCGCGTTGGCCTTGTGTCCGCTGATGGTTGTCCAGCCTCATCACTATAATCTGTCGTCGAATCGTCGCAAGGGTCGTCCTCAGCCTCCGGAGGTTCCCAGAGTTCAAGGTTCGTGAAGACGCGCTCGAGCCAGTCCGGCGACACCATCGGGACGCTGCCGGCTTTCGGATCGAACGGGAGCAGCAGTTCCAGCCCCGGTCCGTCGGGCGGCTCGGTGTGCAGCAGCAGTTGCCCGCCGTGGTGGTGCGCGATGAAGAACGCCGTGAGCATGCCCAGACCGGGCAGTTGCTCACCTTGAACCCAGGAACCCCCTGCGTCAAAGCAGTGCGAAACCTCCTTCGGTCCCCACGCCGTCGAACCGTCGCGGAACCTCACACGCACCCCCGGCGTTCCAAAGATCGATTCGGCCGGATCGATCCGGATCGAGACGTCCGTACGCCCGGAGTCCATGGCGAGCATCGCCGCGCGTTGGGCGAGAATCTCGATCAGCCGGTCGAACATCTTCGCCTCGCCCCGGACGGGCGTGCCCGGGGAACCGTCGTCCACGGTGAATCGGATGCCGGGGAACGCCTTGCTTTCGGAAACCCGCTCCGCCACCTTCCCGATGCGTTCCGCCACGCGAAGTTCATCGTTCAGTGCGTCGTCGTAGTCGATGGTGGTCGCCAGCATCTGATCGACGGAGCTGAGCAGTCCCTCGCTCTCCTTCTGGGCCATCGTCCAGAGGTCGTACCAGTCGGCGGTGGCGCTGCCTTCCGCGGTGCGGATGGTGATGGGGGCGAAGTCGAAGAACATCTTGAGCGCCGCCACCGAGTTGCGGATGCGGTAGGTCAGCCCGGCGGCGAGCACGGTGAAGCTGCGGACGCGGTCCATGATGACCATCCGCTGGAGGACGCTGAGCTTTTCGCGCAGCAGCATGTCCCGCTCGCGCTGAACCAGGAAGAACTCCATCGCGCGCAAGAGCACCCCGCGCAGCTCCTTGAGCTGCCAGGGCTTGGTGGCATAGTGGTACACCTTGCCGCTGTTGACCGCTTCGATCGCGTGGTCAAGCTCCGCGTACGCGGTGGTGAGAATCCGCACGATCCCCGGCCGCTCGCGCCGAAGACGGCTCAGAAGGTCCACGCCCGACTCCCCGGGCATGCGCTGATCGGAGATGACCACGCCGATCGAGTCGCCCTCGCGCTCGATGACCTCCCACGCCGCCTCCGCACTCGACGCGGTGAGAATCTCCAGATCCTGCGCGTAAGCCTTGCTGAAGTACTTCAGCGCCATCTCCTCGTCGTCCACGAAGAGAACCTTATAGGTCTGGCGGCTGTATCCCAGGTTCATGCGTGACACTCCTCGTGAACGAGAGGCAGGTCGAAGCGGAACTCCGCGCCGCTTCCGACCTTGCTCTCTACGTGAATCTCTCCGCCGTGGTTCCGGATGATGGTGTGGCAGATGCTCAGCCCCAGACCCATGCCCTTGCCCACGCCCCCGGTGGTGAAGAACGGATCGAAGATGCGCGGGAGGATCTTCGAATCGATCCCCACGCCGTTGTCCCGAACCGCGACCTCCAGGCGGTCGCCCCGCGGGCGCGCCTCGACGCGGATGCGCCCGCCGACCTCCCGGTGGACCGGCTCGATCGCGATCAGGGCGTTGCTCAGCAGGTTGATGAACACCTGGGTGACCTGCGTTCTGGACCCGTACACCCTCAGGTCCGGCGGGAGCGCCGCCTCGACGACGTGCCCGTTGCGCTGGCGGGCGGTGAACCGCATCGCGGTCTCGAGAGCGTCCTTCAGGGAGAAGTTCTCGCGGTGGTCGCCCTGCTGGGGATAGGCGAAAGCGCGCAGGTCGGTCACGATGTCCCGGATGCGCTTCATGCCGTCGCCGATGTCCGTGAGCGTCTCGGTGAGGTCCGGATCGTCGCGCCCGGCCGCGGACATCTCCGCCAGTTCCAGCGCGGCCAGCGTGTAATTCAGCGGGTTGTTGATCTCGTGGAGAAGACCGGCCGCCAGACTTCCCAGCGCGCTCATCTTCGCGGACTGAACGAGCTGAGCTTCGGTGGCCCTGAGCTGCGCGAGGGTCGTCTCGAGCGCTTCGTTTCGCTGGGCGAGGTCGCGCTGCAGCTTCGCTGTGCTCAGCAGGTTGCGCAGACGGGTTCTGATCTCGACGGTCGAGAAGGGCTTGGTGAGGAAGTCGTCGGCGCCGCGTTCGAGGCCCTCGATCTTCGATCCCTCGTCGACGCGCGCGGTCAGAAGCACGATCTTGACCGTCGCCAGTTCGGGCTCCTTGCGGAGCGCCCGGCAGACGGACAGCCCGTCCATGCCCGGAAGCATGAGGTCCAGCAGAACGAGGTCCGGCTTGCGTTCGCGGGCGAGCGCCAATCCGTCGGCGCCGTCGGCCGCCTGAATGATCCGATACTCCTCGCGAAGGATCGACGCGAGGAACGCGCGCATGTCCGGTTCGTCATCGACGACGAGCACCAGGTGTTCGCCGCGCCCGACTTCCTCGCCCCGCGTCAGGGCGCGGGGACCGACCCCCGGGGCGGAGAGGTCCGCCGCGCGGAAAGTCTCGACGAACGGGTCGATCGACGCCTCGGTGCGTCCAGCGCGCGCCGGC
>JBGTFI010000189.1:0-10218 GCA_041747335.1 Phycisphaeraceae bacterium
TCAGCATCGCCAGGGCCGCGGCGTTGCCCACCCACGGCAGCGCGGCGAACCGCGCACTGAGCCTGCCCGCGGCGATGCACCCGGCGCATAGGATCGCCAGGAAAATCCAGTCCATGTTCGCGAACCCGCTCACGCGTACCAGGGCCGCGACGAATAGGAGCGCCAGCACCACGGCGATCCACCCGATCGCCCGCCGCGCGCGGGAAGCGACGGAGGGCTGGTCTTCAGCTGTACCCGCGGACACGACAAACGCCGCGGCCGATGCGAGCAGGAACAGCCCCAGCCAGGGCCCATCGCCGCGGTCGTAATCGATCAGCAGGTCGAACCCCGCCCAGAGAAATGCCCCGGTCATGGTCAGCGCCGCCAGAGGCCACCAGCCCCGGCGGTTGGTGATGACGATCATCGCCACCTGAAGCAGCAGCAGGTAGGCAAAGAGCTGACCGTCCGCCGGTCGGTGCGGGCCGATGATCGCGGGCGTGAGGAACCCGCCCACCAGCCCCAGCAGCGCCACGAACCACCCGTGCCGCAGCGAAAGCCCCACCGCCAGCGCGGTCACGGCGATCATCAGCATCGTCCCCAGCCACATGGGGATCAGCTCAAAGAAACGTGTGGCCGCGAGAATGCACGCGAAGAGTACCGCCACACCCGCCCCGGCCAGGGCGTGGGCGATGCGGTCCCAACCCTTGCGCAGGAACTCGGCGACGCCCAGCAGCATGATCCCGAAGAGGCTGCCGAGGATGATCCGCATCGTCGGGCCGATCAGCCCGCGCTCGAAGGAGAACTTGACGAAGTACGCCCCCGCCAGGGCGATCGCCAGCCCGCCCAGCCAGACGAACCAGCGGGCCCCGAGCTTTTCCTCCCAGGTCGGCGCGGCCGGCGGCTTCTCACGAGTCGGCGCTTCGACGGCGGGTTTCGGCGGAGGTTCGTGCTCGGCAGCGACCGGTCCCGCGGCTTGCGCTGCTTCGGTGATCGGTTCCGGCGGTTCAATTCGCTCAGGCGGCAGACCCTGCTGTGAAACAACCGGCGGTACGACGATCGGCGTCGGCGGCGTTGGTGTTGCGGGGGGTGTCGCCGGCCTCGGCCGCACATGCTCGCCTGCGCCCTCGCGCAGCGTCATCAGACGGTCCAGGCGCTCGAGCCGTCGGTGCAGCGCATCGATCCTGCCTTGCAATCGGCTGACCCAGAACAGGATCGCCACCACCGCGATCGGGATCGCCAGTGCCGTCAGCACCGCCAGTATTGCAATGATCTCCATGGCCGGGAAGTCCCCGCCGGGCGCGTGGAACCGGCCGCCCGCGATGCCGCCTTCCCATGCCCCTCTGGTCGCCCTACCATACCACCAGGTCCATCTTCCGTCACCGGCGCATGGCGGACGGCGTCGGTGAGTTCGCGTCAGAAGCAAGACTTTTCTGGTTCGGAGACGCCGGATTCAGTGGATATACCTGAAAGTTCAGCGTCTGATGGCATGTCAAGAGGGTTCAGGTCTCTCCTCTCCCGTCACGCGATCCACGCTGGTCCGAAGCGATCGAATCAGGCAGGAGTTCGGCAAATCATGTTTCGCAACGCCTTCACCCTCATCGAACTGCTCGTGGTGATCTCGATCATCGCCCTGCTCATCGCCCTGCTCCTGCCGGGGCTGGGGGCCGCAAAGGAAGCCGCGCGGCGGGCCCAGTGCATGTCGAATCAGCATCAGGTCGTCACGGCGATCATCCTGTGGGGAAACGATCACGAAGGACGCCTGCCCGATGGGGCCCGCGATGATGGGCTGTATCACGCCACCTGGCTGTCCGTGCGACGGTTCCACAAGGTCTATCCCTACCTCATCAACGATGTGGGCATGGGGGATGCGTCCCTCTCGTGCCCCAACAAGCTCGACTGGTTCCTAGACCATACCGATCGCGGGTACGGCATTCGCGGGGGGTTTTACTTCCTCTGGGGGCAGCCCACCGAGCAGATCGCCGCGAACTTCCGCTCGGAGTCCCGTGGCGGCGGCCGCTCCACCGGTGGGCGCGGTGGCGGGACGACGCCCACGCCCGCGGTTCGTTCCCCCCAACCCTGGGTCTCCCCCGCGACGCTCGACGACGCCCCCAGCCTCATCATGTCGGCCGATGTCATCGAAGAGGGGACCAGCGATCCCTACATCACCTCCGCCCCGCACGGTCCGCGCGGGCCGGTCCAAAGCCCCGTGGGGCAGATCGTCAACCCCCTGGAGATCGATTCCGAGGGCGGTAACGCGGGGTATCTCGACGGTTCGGTCCGTTGGACGCGACAGACCCGGATGAATCCCTACCCCCCGGGGCTGGTGAACAAGGTCGCCTGGTGGTGATATTCCTGCGGAAGGACTGACAAGAAATCTCATCCGGAATACGAAAAACCTCATTGATGGCGCGGCAAGGCCCGCCTACGCTATCAGGTATCTCAAATCAGGCAGGAGTCGTTCCATCGTCGCCCGGATTCTTTCGCTTCGTCCGGTTCGGGCGGCCCCAGGTGCAGGAGCCACATTCATGACTCATTTAACCATTCACCGGCGGGCGGGGTTCACGCTCATCGAACTGCTCGTGGTCATTTCCATCATCGCGATCCTCATCGGGCTGCTGATCCCCGCGTTGGGCAAGGCCAAGGTGGCCGCGATCCGCGCCAAGTGCACCACCCAGTTCCAGCAGATGGGCCTGGCCAACGCCCTTTACATGGAAGACAATCAGCAGATTTTCCCCTACCACCGCAAGATCCTCACGGCGGGGATGAGAGTCTCCCCCGGTCTCAAGCGCATGAGGGAAATGGCCCAGCAGAACACCCCGGCGGGGATCGCCCCGGCGCTCAACGAGGAGACGTGGTTCACGCTCATCTACGAGTACGGGGACACCACCGACCTCTACCACTGCCCGGATATGGCCTCGTCCAACTACAACTGGGCGTTCACCGGGCACAACATCGGGTTCGGACAGAACTCCTACTTCCTCGCCCAGATGCCCGGCCGGCAGGGCGAGAAGTCCGGAGACCTTCCCAGCGGATTCGAGGTGTCGCTCGACTCCGTCAAGGCGCCCAGCATGTGCATCAACCTCGCTGACGGCGAGCAGAAGCCCGACGGTTCATGGTCGCTGTCGCTGTGGTGGCCGTCGATCAACTCCGCGAATGAAGGCGTCACCGGCGAACGACACGAGAACACCGCGAACGTCGTGTTCGTCGACAACCACGTGGAGGTCATCGGCGACCCGGACAGCAACATCAATCCCAGGATGGACAACACGCCCGAGTTCATCGAACACTGGGATCCCCAGCAGCGGCGCGAGGTGTTCCGCGCTTCGCGAACCGGCGGACGCGGCGGCCGGACGTAGGATCGGGCTCATCCGGGATCGCGTTGTGCCCGCGAGCGCGACTGAACCTCTGACTGTCACGATGGTCGTCAACATCCCTCAAAATCGACGGGCCTTCACGCTCATCGAGTTGCTGGTGGTCGTTTCGATCATCGCGATCCTGATCGCCCTGTTGTTGCCTGCGCTGGGCAGGGCCAGGGTCGTCGGGATCCGTGTGCGGTGTGCCAGCCAGTTTCAGCAGCTCGGGGTGGCCCATGCGCTTTACATGGAGAACAACGCGCAGGTTTTCCCCTATCACCGAAAGCCGCTGGGGCCGGGCGCGCGCCCGTCACCGGGCCTCACGCGAATCAGGGAGCTCGCCGCGGAGGCCTCCGGCCCGGCACCCGACTTGAACGAGGAGACCTGGTTTACGCTCATCTTCGAGTACGGCGATACGGACAAACTCTACCGCTGTCCTGATATCCAGGCAGGATCTTTCGCGTGGGGCTTCACCGCTCATGACATCGGCTACGGGCAGAACTCTTACTTCCTCGGCCAGATGCCCGGCCGCCAGGGCGAGCAGGCCGGAGACCTGCCCAGCGGGTATGAAGTGCCCCTCGATTCCGTCAAAGCCCCGAGCATGTGCCTCAACCTGGCCGACTCCGGCCAGCGCAGCGACGGGGTCTGGTCGCTCTCACTCTGGTGGCCGTACATCAATGCCGTGAAGGTCGGCGTGACCAACCAGCGTCACGACAACACCGCCAACGTCCTCTTCGTCGACACCCACGTCGAGGTGATTGGCGATCCCGACAGCAACATCAATCCCCGGGTCGACAACACGCCCGAGTTCATCGAATATTGGGATCCCCAGCAGCGGCGCGATGTCTTCCGCGCTTCGCGAACCGGCGGACGCGGGGGCGGCCGGCCATAAGACAAGGCTCGCGTGCGCTCTCTCCCTTCCCCGCGTTTGGGCGCCAACGACGCGCAGGAGCCAGATTCATGAATCGCCCATCCATTCGAACCCCGGGGTTCACGCTCATCGAACTGCTCGTGGTCATTTCCATCATCGCGATCCTCATCGGGCTGCTGATCCCCGCGCTGGGCAAGGCCAAGGTGGCCGCGATCCGCGCCAAGTGTACGACCCAGTTCCAGCAGATGGGCCTGGCCAACGCCCTCTACATGGAAGACAACCAGCAGATCTTCCCCTACCACCGCAAGATCCTCACGCCGGGCATGAGAGTCAGCCCCGGGCTCAAGCGCATGAGGGAGATGGCCCAGCAGAACACCCCGGCGGGGATCGCGCCTGCCCTCAATGAGGAGACCTGGTTCACCCTCATCTTCGAGTACGGTGATACCACCGACCTCTACCATTGCCCTGACATGGCCTCGGCTGAGCACACCTGGGCGTTTACCGCTCATAACATCGGCTACGGTCAGAACTCCTACTTCCTCGCCCAGATGCCCGGCAGGCAGGGTGAAAAGACCGCCGATCTGCCGAGCGGTTATGAGGTACCGCTCGATTCCGTCATCGCGCCGAGCGTGTGTATCAACCTTGCCGATTCCGAGCAGCGTCGCGATGGCTACTGGTCGATCACGCTGTGGTGGCCTTACATCAACCTGACGAATGAGGGTGTCGCGAACGATCGTCACGACAACACCGCCAACGTCCTCTTCGTCGACACCCACGTCGAGGTGATTGGCGATCCCGACAGCAACATCAATCCCCGGGTCGACAACACGCCCGAGTTCATCGAACACTGGGATCCCCAGCAGCGGCGCGATGTCTTCCGCGCTTCGCGAACCGGGGGACGCGGGGGTAGATCTTAGCGATCCTCGCGGGCGAGCCGGTCTGGGTTCCATGTTTGGGGGTATGCGACGCTCGCCAACGGCGGGCATGAATCCGCCGGGGCGGTATCATGGAGGCTTTGCAGGCTATTTATCTGGAGGCAACGACCCCATGACCGTCAGCGAACTCGAACGCACCCGTAACCCCATCGCCGAGACCGACCCGCAGCTCTGGCGCATCATCGAAGGCGAACGCGTGCGCCAGGAGCGGACGCTCGAACTGATCGCCAGCGAGAACCACACCAGCCCGGCGGTGATGGCCGCCAACGGCTCGTGCCTGACCAACAAGTACGCCGAGGGGTATCCGGGAAAACGTTATTACGGCGGGTGCGCGTTCCACGACCAGGCCGAAGACCTCGCCCGCGATCGCGCCAAACAGCTCTTCGGGTGCTCGTTCGCCAACGTTCAGCTTCACTCCGGAGCGCAGGCCAACGCGGCGGTCTTCTTCGCGCTGCTGGAGCCGGGTGACACGTTCGCCAGCCTGGTCCTCGCGGACGGCGGCCACCTCTCGCACGGGATGAAGCTCAACTTCTCCGGCAAGTACTTCAATGCCGTCCACTATCCGCTGATCTATGACCTCGATCACCCGAAGTTCGAGCAGATCGACTACGACGCGGCGCACAGGCTGTGCATGGAGCACAAGCCGAAGATGGTTCTCTGCGGGTACTCGGCCTACCCGCGGGTCATCGACTTCAAGCGCTTCCGCGAGATCGCCGATGCGTGCGGCGCGCTGCTGATGGCGGACATCGCCCACATCGCCGGGCTTGTCGCCGGCGGAGCGCACCCCTCGCCGTTCCCCCATGCGCACATCGTGACGACGACCACGCACAAGACCCTCCGGGGCCCGCGCGGCGGGCTGATCCTCACCGACGATGAAGAGATCGCGAAGAAGATCGACAAGGCCGTGTTCCCGGGGATGCAGGGCGGTCCGCTGATGCACACCATCGCCGCCAAGGCCGTGTGCTTCGGTGAGGCATTGAAGCCCACGTTTAAGCAGTACGCCCAGCAGGTGGTGAAGAACGCACAAGCGCTGGCGGGGGCGCTGGCGAAGCGCGGGTATCGCCTGGTCTCCGGCGGGACGGACAACCATCTCATGCTGGTGGACCTGCGCCCGCGCAACGCGGAACTGACCGGCGCCGACGCGGAGAAGTGGCTCGAGGCCGCCGGGATCATCACCAACAAGAACGGGATACCGAAGGATCCGCGCCCCCCGATGAAGACCAGCGGGCTGCGCCTGGGCGCACCTGCTCTGACCACCCGCGGGTTCAAGGAAGCTGATTTCGATTACGTGGCGGAGCTGATCGACCGCACGCTCACCGGCGGCGGCGATCCGAAAGTCTGCGAGGCGGTGCGGAAGGATGTCGAGAACCTGTGCGAGCGGTTCCCGTTCTAGCCAGCGGATCGCGGTTGGCCGTCAACTGTTGATGACATTGGACTTTGGACTTTGGACCTTGGACATCATCCAGGAGCAGCTTGGCCGGTCGCCGAAGGTTCCGTTCGAGGTCGCGGCCTGGTGCGGGGCTGGTCATCCCCTGGTCATCCGCTGCTATCCGCTTGAGCGCCGGGGCAAGCTCCTCAAACCCTTTCCGACGCTCTACTGGCTCACCTGCCCGAAGGTGATCGCCCAGGTCGGGCGCATCGAGGCTGATGGATGGATCGGTCGCATGGAGATCATGCTCCGCCAGGATGAGGCCCTGCGGGCCGCCGTCAGCGCCGATCACGACCGCTACATCGAGGAGCGATGGACGCTCCTGAGCGAGGACGACCGCCTGGCGATCAAGCAGGCTGGGATGCTGCACCTTTACGAAGAGCGTGGTGTGGCGGGATTGGGGAACCGGTTACGAATCAAGTGCCTGCACGCCCATTACGCCTTTCACCGCGGCGCCATCGGCTGCGGCGGGGGGGTGGTGGGGGCGTGGATGGAGGAGCGCTTCGGGGTGCGGCCGTGCGATGGTTAGCGGGTGGCGGGTAGCAGGCAGCGGATAGCGGATGGCAGACATGAAGCGAACCGCGTCGCGGCGATCGGGGTAGAGCAGGGTGTCGGGTACGCCGCGGGGATGTACCCGGTCGGGGCCCGCGTGGATGCGGGTCACTTCGTGCCCGCTCCTTGCTGCGAGGGGGGGCCACTTCCGCATTTCAACGGGAGCAACCCATGTCCGGCAGGCCTCCGCAGGTTGGTGAACCGGCTCCGTGGTTCGAGGCGCGGGCGCCGATCAACCCGCGATTTCACTTCGACACAATCGCCGGGCGGAAGGTGGTGATGTGCTTCTTCGGTTCGGCGGGGCATCCAGCGGGCCGAAGGGTGCTCGATGACTTTCTGGCGCGCCGCGACCTGTTCGATGATGTCGAGTGCAGCTTTTTCGGGGTGAGCGTCGATCCGCAGGATGAAGAGCAGGGGCGCATCGCCGAGCGGCATCCGGGCATTCACCTGTTCTGGGATTTCGACCGGCGGGTAAGCCGAATGTACGGCGCGGTGGCCCTGGACGTGGCGGAGCAGGCTTACCGGCCGATGACGTACATTCTCGACGAGCGCCTGCGGGTGATGTCGATCATCAAGCTGCTGGATCGCCCGGAGGATCACGTCGAGCGCGTGTTTTCGGTGCTGCGGCAGTTGCCGGTGTTGCCCCCGCCGCAGCCGGCCGGCCCCACCGCGCCGGTGCTGGTGGCGCCGTACCTGTTCGAACCCGAGCTCTGCAAGGCGCTGATCCGCTGCTACGAAGAGGGCGGCGGCGAGGAATCGGGCTTCATGCGCGAGGTGGGCGGCAAGACGGTCGCGATGCACGACTACGGCCACAAGCGCAGGCGCGATCAGACGATCACCGATGAAGACCTCATTCGCGCCTGCACGGTGCGGATCCACAACCGGCTGGCGCCGGAGATTCACAAGGCCTTCCAGTTCCGCGCCACGCGGATCGAAAGGTACCTCGTGGCGTGCTACGACAGCACCACGGGCGGACACTTCCACGCCCACCGCGACAACACCACGAAAGGCACTGCCCACCGGCGCTTCGCGGTGTCGCTCAACCTCAACAGCGACTACGAAGGCGGCCTGCTGCGCTTCCCGGAGTTCGGCAGGCAGCTCTATCAGCCTCCCGCCGGCGGGGCGGTGGTGTTCTCCTGCTCGCTGCTTCACGAGGCCACGCCCGTGACCGCGGGGGTGCGGTACGTGTTCCTGCCGTTTCTGTATGACGAGGAGGGGGCGCGGATTCGCCAGGAGAACCTGAAGTTTCTCGGCGCGCACGCACCCTGACGGGCAGCCCCTCATGGGCGGTCCACATCGCGCCAGAGCCTGTTCGCTGACCTCCGCTGTGCCGAGGTCGCCTACGTATTCTATAGTGTTCATGGCCGCCCCCGGACCGGCGGCCATCGTCACCGAGGCGCCCTCCCCATGTCCCACGAAACCCCAGGCGATCCCCCGATCGCGCCGTCAGACGCCCGCCGCAGTCGCCGCATGGGCCGCGCGGCGTATATCCTCGCCGCGCTGTTCCTGTGCTACGTCCTCTTCGGATTCTTCGGCCTGCCGCTGCTCCTCCGCACCGTGGGGATGTCCCAACTCAGCGAGCGCGTGCATGGCCGGGTGGAACTCGACCGGGCGACGTTCAACCCCTTCACCTTCCGGATGACTCTCGACGGGTTTCGCGCCTGGGATCAGGCGGATCAGGAAATCGCCGGGTTCGACCACTTCGAGGGTGACTTCCAGTTGTTCGCCACGCTCTTCAAGGATGGCTACCGTTTCCGCGGAGCGCTGCTGGAACGGCCGCGGGCGAACGTGGTGGTCAGGGAAGATGGCACGGTGAACCTGATCGAGTGGATCAAGGTCGATCCGTCCGCTCCAGCCGGAGAACCATTTCGGGATATCCCGCACGTGATTGTGTCGGGTCTGTCGGTGCGCGGCGCCTCGGCGAGCTTTGACGATGCGACGCCCGCCGACCGCTTTCATACGAAAGTCACGGACCTGAGCTTCCAGCTCGACCATCTCGACACCGCACCGGGGCATGACAATGTCCACCTCCTCGAGGCAACTCTCGCCGACGGCGCGACGTTGCGATGGCAAGGTTCGGTCTTTCTGGACCCGCTGACGTGCGAGGGAACGGTGGAGGTCCAGGGACTTGATCTGGCAAGTTTTCAGCCGTATGCCGCGATCTACCTCGAAGCCCAGGTCGCCGGCGGCGCGCTCGCGACGACCCTGCACTACCACTTCGCTCCGGCCGCCACGCCGCGCATCGCGGAGGTGACGGTCGAAACGGCCGTGGTCTCGGATGCCCGATTGGATCGCGCCGGTGAGCCGGTCTTTCAGTTCGCCAAGGTTGAAGCGACGGGCGTGAAGATCGACGCCGACGCCCGCGCCCTGTCCGCCGAATCGATTTCCATCAGCGACGGCGAGGCGGCGCTCGTGCGGGATGAGAACGGCGAGTTCCCCATCCAGCGCATCCTTCGAACCGGCGCCGCGGCTGAACTGGAGGCCCGGGCAGGCGAACAGGCGGCGGATCCTGCGCGTGGGTTCGCGCGAACCACCGAACGCGCTGAGCCCGATACGATCAACTTTCCGATCGAGCGCGTGATCGTGGCGATTGAGAACCTCATTGAGGATGCCATCGGGGATTGGTTGGCGGAGGTCCAGAAGGTCGCGCTTTCCGATCTCGCCCTGGAGTACACCGACCACTCCACCGCACCGGACGGGCCGGTTCAGGTGCGCATCAGCGATCTTCAGTTCGAGGCCGGCCCGCTGCGCAGCGCCGAGGGGTTCGTAACGCCGTTGAAAACCACCTACAGGGTGGGGGAATCGGGCAGGGTGTCGGCCCAGGGCGTCGTGCGTCCGGTGGCAGGGGAGATGGAGTTGACGCTGGCCGTGACGGACCTGGCGATCGATCCGCTGTCACCGTACGTGCGGATCATCCCGGCCGAACCGCTGCCGCCGATGCGCCTGACCCGCGCGAGGGTCTCGCTCGACGGTAAGCTCAGCGTTCAAGCACCGCCCGGTGAAACGGTCAGCGCTCACTGGCAAGGCAGGGCGACGATCGCGGATCTTGCGGCCAACCAGGTGATTGAGGGCGGACCGGGCGCGCAGGTCGCATCGCTC
>JBGTFI010000190.1:0-12700 GCA_041747335.1 Phycisphaeraceae bacterium
CGGGGGCGGCCTGATCGCCCGCCGAAGCGAACTCGCCGATTTGCGCGCGGAGCTGACGCAGCTCGATCAGACCATCGCCGCCGACCAGCAGCAGCTCGCCCAGCTCAACGACCGCGCCGGGCACGTCGCCCACATCTCGCAGGAGCTTCGCCAGGCGATCTACGATGCCAACACGATCAAGGTCGAACTCACCAGCCGGCTGGAGAGTCTTGAGAATCAGATCACGGCGCTTCAGCGCGAGCAGCCGGTCTTGAGCGGCGAGATCGAGCAGATTCATCGCCAGCTTCAGGATGCCGACGCCAAGCGCCGCAACCATCGCGACGAGGCGGAGAAGCTCGAGCAGGCCTCGGCGGAGCGTCAGGCGGCGGTCGCCCGGCTGAACGAGGAGATCGCGGCGCTGGAGAAGGAGGTCGAGACCTCGGCCGAGGCGCTCACGGCCCTGCGTGTGGCGTGCGGAAAGCTCGCCGAGCAGCACACGTCCGCCCAGCGCCACGCGCGGCAACTGGATATCGCCCACGCGGATGTCCAGCGCCAACACCGCGTCCTCGACGAGCAGCTTTCCCGCCACCGCCAGCGCATCGAGGAGCTCAAGCAGACAGCCTTCGCAGCCGGTCAGGCGATCGAACAGGCCCAGGAGCGCCTCAAGGAACTCGTCGTCCGCTGCGACCTGGTGCGTCACCGACTTGCGAAGGCCGAACAGCGCATCGTCGACCTTCGCGCCGGGCTGAAAGATCAGCGCCAGGCCGTCGAATCCCTCGACCGCGAGCTCCACACCATGCAAGTCACCCAGCGTGAGCTGGAGGTCAAGCTCGATTCCATTCGCCAGCGCTCCCACGAACAGCTCTCGCTGGACATCCAGGAAGCCTACCGGCAGAGGCTCGCGGGGCTTGAACAGGACGCTTCAACCCCCAACTCAGAACCCACAACTCAGAACACAGAACCCACCACCCCCAATCCCCAACCCCCAACCCCCAACCCCTTCTTCATCGACTGGGACGCCGTCGCTTCGGAGATTCGCGACCTGCGCGAGCGCATCGGCAGACTCGGCAACGTCAACCTCGACGCCATCGCCGAGCAGGACGAGCTTGAAGAGCGCCACGACGACCTCGTCGAACAGGTGCAGGACATCGACGATGCCCGTGAGCAGCTTGTGAAGCTGATCGACGAGATCAACACCCGCTCCCGCGAGCGATTCGAGGCCGCGTTCAACCAGATCCGCGAGAACTTCGCCGGGCAGCAGGGCCTGTTCCGCAGGCTTTTCGGCGGGGGCAAGGCCGATCTGTTCCTTCAGCCGGATGAGAACGGAAACGTCGATGTGCTCGAATCGGGCATCGAGATCATCGCCAAGCCCCCGGGCAAGGAGCCGCAGTCGATCTCGCTGCTCTCGGGCGGTGAGAAGACGATGACCGCGGTGGCGATGCTGCTGAGCATCTTCCAGGCCAGGCCCAGCCCCTTCGCCGTGCTCGACGAAGTCGACGCCGCGCTCGACGACGCCAACGTCGAGCGCTTCGTGCAGGTGATCCACGGGTTCCTCGACCGCAGCCACTTCGTGGTCATCACCCACCACAAGCGCACCATGCAGGGCTGCGATATCCTCTACGGCATCACCATGCAGGAGCGCGGGGTGTCCAAGCGGGTGAGCGTGAAGTTCGACGACGTCTCCGCGAGCGGCGAGATCTCGAAGCGCGCGATCGAGGCCCAGGAAGCCCGCGACCTCGAAGCGCCCGTCGAGGCGATCGAGTCGTTTGATGAGGTTCTTGAGGCGCCCGAGGGCGAGCCGGTCCTGGCAGGCGCCCCGGAAGCGGCCGGCGGCCACGGTCACGGCAACGGGAACGGGAACGGCAAGTCCGGTGGGCACAACCCCCGCGCGGGACTGCGCCAGCGCCTCGCGGCGATGCTCGAAAACCGCGAGGCGGTGGAGGTAAAAGGCGGGGAGTGACGTCCCACAACGAGCCGCGCGCGTGAGCAAGCGGTTTTTCGCCCGACAACCCCGGTCCCTTCAATCCTCAACCTCCTCCCCCACCGTCACCGCCCGACCGCACTCCGGGCAGCGCAGGCCGGTCGCTCCGGTGAGCAGGTAGGCGCACCGGGGACAGATGACGAACCGGCCACGCACGGGGCTGTTCTTGATGCACACCAGCAGCCAGTCGCGAAACGACCGGCGAAGCACTGATCGCAATAACCAGCCCGCCCCCAGCACCGCGGCCGCGAGAACGGCCGCGAAGTACGCGGCGACCCACTTGGCGCCCATGCCCAGAAAGATGACGACAGCGGCGTATAGTCCCACCACCAGGTGTCCGAGAATCAGAAGGCATACCGCACCCGCGACCGCGATGGTGGGCATCTTACGCCGCAGGTAGCGCAGGAAGATCCGACGCCGCAGACCCGGCGACAGTTCCGCGAGTTCCGGAATGTCCAGAGGCCCACCGGCCATCATACGGTATCGCCGTTCCCGTCCTTCGTCACCTCGCGCGGCGTCGCTTCGATCCGCGGCATTTCTTCGGGAAGCGACTTGGCGGAGTCCGCGCCAAGCTCCTTGAACTTGCGCGCCGAGGTCATCACCCTGCCCTCGTACGAACCGACGAAGCTGTTGTAGTGCTTCACCGAGGTTTCGATCGCCTTGCCCAGTTTCTCGATGTGGTCCGCGGCGACGCACAGCCGCTCGTGCAGTTCCTTCCCAAGGTCGCTGATGCGCGCGGCGTTCTCCGCCAGCCGCTCCTCGCGCCAGCCCATGGCGCAGGCCCGCAGCAGCGTGATCAGCGTCGTGGGCGCGGCGATCACCACGCGCTGCTCCAGCGCCCACTCAATCAGCGCCGGATCCTGCTGCGTCGCGGCATAAAGAAAACTCTCACCCGGAATGAACATCACCACGAAGTCCGCGCTGGATCTGAGCGCGTGCGGATAGTCCGTTTTCGCCAGCTTCCTCACCTGGTCCTTCACCTGACCCGCGTGACGGCGCAGGCACGCCGCGCGGACTTCATCATCCTGCGCCTCGTGCGCCTCGATGAAGGCATCGAGTGGCGTCTTCGCGTCCACCACGATCGAACGTTCCCTGGTCAGCCGGATCATCATGTCCGGCCGCCCCAGCCCGTCGGCCGTGCGAAAGGAGACCTGTTCCTCGAAATCGCAGTGTTCGATCATCCCCGCCAGCTCCGCCACGCGCTTGAGCTGAATCTCCCCCCATTTGCCGCGAACCTCAGGCCGACGCAGCGCCCGCACCAGGTTGTCGGTCGACTGCCGGAGCTCCTTGTGGCCCTCAATGATCTGCCTGACCTGCTCTCCAAGCGCGCCATGCGATACCCTGGCCGACGTCTCGACCTGTTGCATGAGCTTTTCGTGCTTTTCGAGTGACAGTCTGATCGGGTCCACCATCGCGGCGATGGCCTGTTTGCGCTGCTCAAGTTGGCCGGCGGCGTCCTTCTGCTCACCCTCGAACACCTTGCGCGCAAGCTGAAGGAAATGCTCGTTGGATTGGCGAAGCGCCTTGCCCGCGATGGACTCGAACTGCGTCAGCGCCGTCTCCTGCGCGCGTTCCAGCGCTTTGAGCTTTTCATCGGCGCGCACGACTTCGTGGCGCAGGTTTCCAAGCTCAGCCGTCAGCGATTCCCCCCGCGCCTCGGACACCTCCAGCTCCCCCCGCAGGCGATCACACTCGCCCCGCCAGCGCCCGCGATCCATGAAGAGGTACAGACAACCAGCGCCCGCAGCCAGCGCGACAAGACCCAGAACTATCAGCCATGCAATCATCCCCGCATTGTATCACCCCGCCGCGGCCTCACGCCTCCCAGCATCCGGTCGATCGCGTCCTTCGCCCGGTAAACCCAGCGCGGCCGCGCGGCGCGTTGCTTCAGCACCGCAAACCGCGCATCGCTCACGCCAAGTTCCTCCGCCAGGTCGCAAAGATCCCTCGCCACCGCCAGATTCCGCTGCCAGAACTGCGCTTCCGCCCTGCCCAGCAGAAACGCCGCCGCGCGGCGGCGCGCATCTTCGACCGTGATCCCCCGCTCCTGCCCGTAACGCTCCGCGAAGTCCATCTGCACCCTGCAGTGAAACCCGAAGGCGCGCTTGAGGTTCCCCATCGCCCCGTGCGCCCCGTGCAGACGGTAATACGTCAGCGGCTTGGGCACATACGCGAACTTCCCCAGCCGCGCCACGCGCAGCATCAGGTCATAATCCTGCGCGTTGGTCCACCGCGGATCGAACGGCTGCCCGTGCGCCGCCTCCTTCGCCGCCCTCTCCACGGCCGAGCGCCGAACCAGCGCGCTCGAAAACACCACGAGAAACTCATCGAGCAGCACCTCCAGACAATCCCCCACGCAGGGGTTGTCCAGCCGCTGCGGCCCATCGTCCAGCAGCGCCCCCGCCTCATCGACGTACCGGAACGACGTGTGCGAGGCCACGATCGATTCATCCTCCCCCATCGCCGCGAGCTGAAGCTCCACCTTCCGGGGATCCCAGTAGTCGTCGCTGTCCAGAAACGCGATGAAGGGCGCGGTGGTGCGGGCGATGCCCGTGTTACGCGCCGCGACGACGCCCTGCTTATCAAGCCTCGTGTACGTGATGCGCACGCGCCCGTCCGGATCGCCAAAGCGCTCCACATAGCCCGCCATCACGTCGGGCGTCGCATCCGTCGAGCCGTCATCCACCACCGCCGCTTCAATCGCACCATCAGCCGTCTGGGCCACGACCGAATCCAGCGCCGCGCTGATCAGCGCCGCGCGGTTGTGCGTCGGAATGATCACCGCCACCCGCGCCTGGGTCATGCGCCCTCTCCCTTGCGCCCAAGCGCATGATGGAGCTTCGAAAGGTTGAACGCCGTGATGAACCTCCCCGCGAAGCGCTCAGCCGGGTCGAACCGCGCCGCCCCGCGAACCCACGTCCACACCCCCCGCAGAACACCCTCCGCCGCGACCCGGTACAACCATCGCGGCGGCTTCGCGCAGCCCGTTTCGCGCTCCACCAGGTAAACGCTCAGCCTCCCCTGCCTCCGCGCGAAGTTCAGCGCATACTTCCGTGTCCCCCGCTCCCTCGGCACGGGGTGATAGACCACCGCGTCGGCCGCGTACCACCCCTTCCCGCCCGCCCCGGCGATCGCGCGGACCATCAGGCTGTCCTCCATCCCCACGCTCACGCTCCCGCGGTGCCCCACCGAGGTGTCGAAGTAACCGGCGCGCTCGATCGCCTCCACGAGAAGCGCCAGGTTCGCCGTGTAAAACGGCGGATCCTCATCCTTGTTCCAAGGCCGGGGCGTCTCACCACGTTCGTAGCGCACGATCACATCCCCGATCATCTCCCAGCGCTGGGCATCGAACCACTCGGGCGTACTGCCGGGCCAGACCGGCCTCACCCGTCCGCCCCAGAAGGCGCACCGGGGGTGCTCCGCGATCGCCCGCGTCATGCGCCTAAGCCAGTGCGGATCGAACGTCACATCATCATCGGTGAACAAGATGATCTTCCCCCGCGCCCGCCGCACCGCGTGGTTGCGCGCGTGGCTGGCGCCCAGCGAAGGCTCGTGCGAATACCTCACCGGCAGCCGGCCGCGAAACTCACCCACCAGCTTCTTGACCGCCTCGCTGCCCTCGTTGTCCACCACCAGCAGCTCCCACTCCCGGTCGATCGGCTCGCACCGCGCAAGCGATTCGAGCGTCTCCCGAAGGAGCGCCGGCCGCTTGTACGTGCAGATCGCGACGGTGAGCATGGGGGGAGGAAGGGGTTGGGGATCAGGGGTTGGGGGCTGGGGGTCTGCGACAAGCAACCTCCAACTTGCAACGTGCCAACTTCCTAACTCAACTTTGGACTTTGCACCTTGGACTTTGGACCATCGCGACAGTCCTTGAGGCGGATCAACCAGTCCGGCCAGCGGGCCTTCTTCCGCCACTGACGAATGCGGGCGTTGTCCAGCCCGTGCTCCCCCGCATACACCAGCAACCGGCGGAAGTCGTCCATCCGCCTGCGCCAGTAGTAGCTTTCGAGCTTCACCGCCGTCAGCTCCGCCATCGCCGCCTGGATGCGATCCCTGCCGATACGCTCTTCATGCTCCGGGTGGGCGGCGAAGAACTTCTCGATCGCCCGGAAGTGGTACATCATCTGCTCGTACTTGGCCTGGCTCATCTGCCCTTCGTGATAACGGTAGTGCAGAAGCCGCTCGGGCACGAACGCGAACGTGCCGATGGCGCTCAGGCGAAAGTAAAGGTCGATGTCGCACGCCTGGCGGAAGCTCGCATCGTACCCGCCGATCTTCTCCAGCGCGCTGATCCGCACCATGATCGAAGGGTGGCCCATCCCCGCCGGTTCGAGCAGCGCCTGCGTACACCACCCGCTTCGCCTCGCCGCGGCCTCCATGTCCGCCGGTTCGCTCCTGCCGTCGGGAAAGTGCTTCATCACCCCCGTATGCACCAGCACACACTCCGCACCCCCGCCCTTGACCGGATCGTCCGCGGCCTGGAGCTGCTTCTCGAGCTTGTCAGCCTCCCACCAGTCGTCCGTGTCCAGGTTCGCCACCCAGGCGACGCCCAGCTCCACCGCCGCCTTGATGCCCGTGTTCCTGGCCGCGGGCTCGCCCGCGTTGGCCTGCTGGATCAGCCGGAGCTTCGCCTCCGGAAAACGCCCGGCGTATTCGCGGACGCACCCCGCCGATTCGTCCTTCGACCCGTCATCGACCACAATGACCGCCGCCGGCCGATGCGTCTGCGCGATCGCGCTGTCGAGCGCCTCGCGCAGGAAAGGCATCCCGTTGTAGCACGGCATCACCACCGCCACCGAGTTATCGGAAGTTGCCGCCATACGTCGCACTTCCCAGCCTATCGCCCGGAGGGGCGCTCAGGTCAAGCAAGTCCATAGTCCAAAGTTGAGTTGAAAAGTTTCCGCCGCCACGATTCCCGTCTCACGTCTCACGTCTCCCGTCTCCCGTATCATAACCCCATTGTCTGAATCACCCGATTCATAAGCGACGATGCCCTTCGCCCCCCCCAACCCGCCGCCCGTGCTCATCCTCGGCCAAGGCCGAAGCGGCACCACGCTGCTCACCACGCTCCTCAACCGCCACCCCCTCTTCGCCTCCACCCCCGAGACTTACTTCTGGCGCGACCTCGCCCAATACCCCGGCGGATGGCAAGCGATCACAAACGACTGGCCCGCGTCCGGTAAGGCGTTCTTCCAGAAGATGGACCGCTGGGAGGAGTTCGGAATCGACGCCCAGGCGGCCGTGGACCATTGCCAGGCTTCCCCCGCCGATCCGGGCATGCTCTTTTCCGCCATGTGTCAAGCCATCGCGGACGCGGCAGGAAAACCACGCGCCGTCGAGAAAACTCCCTCCCACGTCAGGTTCCTCGACCCCATCCGACGCTACCTCCCCACCGCCCGGATCATCCACCTGATCCGCGACGGCCGGGATGTCACGCTCTCACGCCGGAAACTACCCTGGAATCCCAAGAGCCTCAGCCTCAACTTCTACGAGTGGCAGCGCATCGTCGCTCTGGGAAGGACGCGGCTTGCGGGCGATCCGCACGCATTGGCGGTTCGCTATGAAGATCTTGTCCACACACCCGAAGAAACCTGCCGGGTGCTTTGCCGGTTCCTGGCAGTCGAGTTCGATCCGCGCATGCTCGAACCCGACGAAGCGGATAACAAGGTGATCGAGCAGGGGGCGTACTGGAAACAGGGCGTCCGCAAGGAGGTCCACGCCGGACGGGCGGCGGTGTGGCGGCGGGAACTCGAACCCTGGCAGCAACACCTCGCATGGGCGATCGCCCGCGACGAGCTGACCCGCTGGCAGTATCCCCCCCATGAAGACCTCGCCGCCGATCAGTCCGGCGCTTCGCCGCGCGTATGGCTCTCGCAGGACATTGAGAACGACGCGCAAGGGCTGATGCTCGACGCGCTGGTTCAGGCGTTTCTGGATCGCGGGGCGACGCTTGCGGGTCGCACGAACGTGCTGGAAGGCCCCCCCCCGCCCCCGGAGTTGGAGGGACCGGGCGTCATTCTGCTGACCGATTCCCCGCGCACGCTCGGTTGGGCAAGCCGCTCCCGCTGGGCGTTGCTGGGCGCGACACGAAAGGTCAGCCATCGCCTGGCGGGATTGCGTACCCGCGGGTTGCGACTCATCTGGCTTCACCACGGCCAGGCCCGCGAAACGCAAGGCTGGCCGCTGCGGGCACGGGTCGAGGCGGGCATCGCCGCCACGGCGGACACGATCCTCCTGCCCCCGGACACCAACGGAGACGCGATGCCCCACCATCCCGGTAGAACGGTTCAATGGAACGACGCCGCCCCCGCGCTGATCGCCGATGAACTGGCGGACTGGTTCAGATCGCCATCCCCGTAATCGTCGCTTCAAAGCAAAGATTGTCCCCCACCCAGCCCTGCGTCGCGCAGATGTAGCGCCGGCTGCTGAACTTCACTTTCTCCGCGAGGATCACCAGCCGGTCGCCGGGAACGACCTGGTTGCGGAACTTGACCTCGTCGCAACCGACGAACCCTATAAAGCCCCCCTCGCCCTTCTTGAGGTAGTGGGAGATGACGAAGCTGGCGAGCTGGGCCGCCGCCTCGATCATCAGCACACCCGGCATCAGCGGCCTGCCGGGGATGTGCCCCGGAACCCAGAACTCATCCGGCCGCACGTCCTTATACGCCGCCGCACGCGTCCAATCGTCATCGCACCAGTAAACCCCGTCGAGCAGGCGCATCGCGCCGCGGTGCGGGTTGACCGCCTCGATCGCGGCGGCATCGAACTTGACGATGCCGGGGTCGAACGTTGTAAGATCAAACAGCGCCCTGGGCGCCATCATCGAGCCCCTCTAATCGGGATCAATAAGTCCTAAGCCGGGTCCATCGGGCAAACAGCTTCCATCACCGACCGGCAGCCGCCTGACGCCCGCCGCCGTCGCGCCTTGCCCCCGGTACGTACCCCTCAGGCAAACTCCCTGACCGTGGGCCTGCCGCCCCCTCAGCCTTCCGACCCCTCGCGGTTCTCCAGCACTTTCACCCGCAGCGCCTGGGAAAGGTTCTTCACGTCCTGCATCAGCTTGCGCACGCGCGTTCCCGCGGCCTTGTTCCCACCCGCCGCCTTGCGGATGTCGTCCTCAGCCGATGCCACCAACGCCTTCAATTGTTCATACGTTTCCAACATCCGAAAAGCCTCCAGCTAACGGTTGGCGTTCATGCCCGTCCCGCGGTCGGGCGACGATAGCCTAGCGTCACCTCGTCAAACCGGCAAAAGGGGGGTGGGGGGGGAAGTCCGGAGTCTCAGGTCTGGAGCCTGGGGTCGAGCCTCCGGAATCGTCAATCTTCAATCGGCAATCGACATTCTGCAATCCGCCCTTGCCCTTGGTTCTCGCTATGATCCTGCGCCCGACACCCCCTTGGAAACCCACCCGTGCCCGACTTCAGCCGCCTTCAGTCCCTGCCCCCCGGGCCCAACGTCCCCAACGTCGTCCACACCATCGTCGAAATCCCCAAGGGAAGACGCAGCAAATTCGAAGTCGATAAGGCCACGGGTCTCATCCGCCTGGACCGTTACCTCTATTCCTCCAGCCACTACCCCGGCGATTACGGGTTCATCCCCAACACCCTGGCGGAGGACGGCGACGCCCTGGACATCCTCGTCATGGTCAATGAGCCGACCTTCAGCGGCTGCCTGATCGAGGCGCGGGTCATCGGCCTGTTCCGCATGACCGACCGCGGGCAGCACGATTACAAGATCCTCGGCGTTCCTGACACCGACCCGCTCTTTGCCGACTACCAGAATCTCCCCGATGTCGCCCCGCACTTCCTGCGCGAGGTCGAGCACTTCTTCGCCACCTACAAGCAGCTTGAAGGCGTGGTGATCGAGACGCAGGGCTGGGCCGACCGCGCCGAAGCCCTCGAGGAGGTCCGCCGATCCCACGACCGCCGCGTCGCCGCCCACAGCGCGACGTGAGGCCCAATGTAGGTCAGGCCTCGGCCTGACAGTCATGCGTCCCGGGCCACCCAAGTGTCAGGCCGAGGCCTGACCTGAGATGCTTCAATCGGCAATCGACACTCCCATGTCCGCTTTCCGCAACATCCACGGGCGCAGGCCCGGCCGAGGCATCCGCCCCTGGCTGCTGGGGCCGAAGGTGCTGTGCGTCGGGGTCTACTTCGGGGGTCTGGTGGCCGCGGCCGTCATCTGTTCGCTGGCTGAGCTTCGCGCCGCGGAGGGTGTCCCGCCAGCGGATCTTCTATACGCCCTGCGTCTGCTGTTTCTGTGCGTGGTCGTCCCGGCTCTGCTGGGCGCGATGTTCTTCGGGACGCTGCTGTTCTTTCAGCATCCCCGGCAATTCCTGCGACTGCGCTGGTGGCAGGTCAAGATGGCCCTGGTCGCGGTCATGGTCCCCACGGCGCATCTGTACATGTCCGCTCGCCTGGCAAGCGTACGCAACGCGGCGAGCGAGGGCATTTACCACGATACCGCGCTGCGCCAGTTCAACGCGGCCCTGTGGCTGCTGCTGGGACTCTCGGCCGCGGTCATCCTGATCGGCCGGCTCAAACCCAGGCTCGGGCAGAACTGGGCGAAAACGTACGGCGGCAGCGCGAACCGTTCGTCGAGCGCATCCGGTTCCTCCGGCACAGCCGGACCTACTCCCGCGCCTGCCCCAAGCCCATCGTCGGACCTTCACCCGGCAGGTAGGCCGCAAGGTTGATGCGCGTCAGCCCGGCGGCGGCGATCGATTCCAGGATCGGCTCCACGTGCTCGTACCTCAGCGCCGCGTCGGCGCGCAGGATCACTTCCAGTTCCTCCTCGCCCGCGCCGCGCTGTTCGCTGAATCGCTCATGCGCCAGGCGAAGCTCTTCCGTGAGCTGGGACTGCCACCCGGGGGCGAAGGGAATCAAACGCAGTCCGACCTTCACCGCCGCGAGCGTCCCCTGAGGCGCCAGCGGGTGCGCCGCGTCACGGACCATCCCGGACGGCTCAAGGGCGATGGCGTTGATGACGATGCGCCCCTCTTCGCCCGGTTCGACCACCCGCGGATCATCCAGCTTCGGCAGGACCATCCGCACCGACTCCTCCGACATGATGCGATTGACCAGCATGAAAAAGACAATCAGCAGAAACGTGATGTCGATCATCGCCGTCATGTTCATTTCCGGCGTGTGAGGTTGGCGGCGGGAGATAAGGGACATGGGGGTGTGGGGAAGGGATGAAGGCACGGAGGCACGAAGGGGCAGAGGGATCTGGCGAGCTCGCGGCAAGGACTTCGTCCTTGTTTTCAGGTCGGTTCCGCATCGCCCGCCCGCTCGGTCTGCTCGGTGGGACGGAACGGCTTGATCAGCTCCTCGGTGACAATCAGCGCCTCGCTGGTGTGGGCGTCGAGGTTGTTGCGGATCAGCGCGTAACCCGCCAGCGCGGGAATGGCCACCACCAGGCCCCAGAACGTGGTGACCAGCGCGGTCGAGATGCCCCCGGCGAGCTGCGCGGGATCGGGCTGGCCGATCTGTTGAAGCTTCTGAAAGGCGACGATCATCCCGTACACCGTCCCGAACAGCCCGATCATCGGCGCGATGTTGCCCACCACGTTCAAGATCTCGATCGGGCGCAGCATTCGCGCGGCCTGGGCGTCGCCCGCCTCCTCGATCGCCCGCTCCATGGCTTCGTACCCCCCTCCCGACTCCACCAGCGCCGCGACCGTGACCCGCCCCAGAAAGCTGTCATCGCTCCGCGCCCGTTCGATCGCCTCGCGATAGCGCTTGTCCAGCAGCATCTGGCGGATTTCCTCGGCCAAACCGGGGGGCATCAGCTGCGCCCGCCGCGTCCGCCTCGCGAAATAGATCATCAGCGCGATGCTCCCGAACGAGGTCAGCAGCAGCAGCCAGATGATCGCGATCCCGAAAGGGTCATCGCTGAGAAAGAACATCTCAAAGAGCGTCATCGGCGAACCGTCGCCGGCCGGGGGAGGCGATTGGGCAAACGCCGAGGCGGCGGGATAGAAAAGGGGAATCAGCAACCCACCGAGGGTGCCACGGGAAAGCTCCGCCCCCGGAATGGACCCCGCTTGACCAGGCCACCCGGACGGCGGTCGGTGTCCCAAGCCCTCTTTCATCATTCGCTCACGGATCATGCGTCGTTCCCGGCCATCCTACTCCAGCCCCAGGTCGGACCGGCTGAGGAAGCGGTATTGTCCACCGGTCGATTCGGCGAGCAACTCCAGCGTCGGCTTCATGCCCGCCTGTTCCAGCGGATCACGGTAGATGAACTGAATCGTGTTGATCTTCGTCCCCGACGTGTTGACGCGGGCGATTTCGCGCAGCAGTTGCTCGCGGTCGATCTCGAACCGCCCCGCGCCGGTGATGTTGTCCGAGAGCAGGTAGATCAGGTCCGGCCGGTGCTCGAGCGCCGCCTGGATCGCCCTGATGGGATTGGATGTCCCGCGCGGAACAACCCGCCCGGCCCACGCCAGCGCCGCCCGCCGATTCGCGGGCGTGGCGACCTTCAGCCCCTCGGGCGGGGCCTCGAGCGCCTCATCGCGCTGAAAAAAGACGATCGAAAACGACTGCTCCGTGCTCAGGCCCTCCACCGCCCGGGCAAGCTCCTTGAGCACGAAAGGCAGCGTGTCGATCATTCCCCCCGACGCGTCCACCACCCACACCACCTTCCGGGCATTGCCGCCCGACAGTCCGTAGAACTTGACCTCCCCGCCCGCGGGAGGCGGGGGCGGCGTAAAGAGCGCCGCATCGGAGGCGCTCT
>JBGTFI010000191.1:0-2214 GCA_041747335.1 Phycisphaeraceae bacterium
TGGGGTTGCCGGGCATTGCAGGCTCCTTTGGGTATGGAGGCATCACATCATTTTAGTTTACGATATTATGGTCATATTTAGGAGTTTATGCAAGAGGGAAATCGAAAAGGACTTGTGAAGGGCCGAAAAAAGATCAATCCGATGCTGAATGCCGATCGCGCCCTCCTCAAGGCCACCGCGTCGGCCAGTTCATTCCCGTCACCCGACGCAGCCACCCCAGGAACGCCCGCGCCTCTCGCTGATCCTGCACGAACGCCTCTTCCAGATGTTCGAGCGGCTGCCCCTGGGCATCCATCAACCACAAGCCAAGTTCACTCGAATCGGCCTCGCGCCAGTGAATCTCCGCGATCGATTGGAGCTTCACCCGGCTGGACTTGCCCTGCCGAGTGATGACCAGCTCCCCCCCTTCCAGCGCCACCTGCCGCCCGCGCGCCCGCAGGTAGTCCGACACCATCGACTTGACCGTCACGTAAACCGTCACCGCAAGCAGCCCGATCGCCGCCAGGCGCATCGGCAGGTGATGCCACTGAAGGATGAGCCACCCGATGAAGATCCCGCCCACCACCGCCGCCCCCGCGAGCTTGCTGAGCTGGTACCGCCGAAGCCGACCCGGCGGCAGGAAGAGGTTCGCCTCGGCGTCCGGGCGGGGGGCGATGCCGATCCCCCCGGCGGCACTGGTGGTCGCTGAGTCCATATGGACGTCCAATATACTGGACGCGGCAGGACGGCCGGTGGTTGCCCCCGCTCCCATCGCCCCCTACGATTCCACCATCGCAACCGGGTTTCCGCCGTTGCGGTCCTGTCGAGCGGGATACATCTCATGCGGCGTTCGCCTGCCTTCACGCTCATCGAACTGCTCGTGGTGATCTCCATCATCGCGCTATTGATCGCCCTGCTCCTCCCGGCTGTCGGCATGGCCAAGGAGAACGCCGAGCTTGCGCGGAGCCTCTCCCAGAAAAGGCAGCTCACGATCGCCTGGTTCAGCTACCAGGATGACCACGACGGTCGGCTCATGGGCCCTGGCACCGAGGGAAAGGCCGGGGGCGACTGGGTGCGCATGTCCACCAGCAACAAGGAGCAGGATCGGCTTGAGGCGATCCGCGACGGTCTGCTGTGGGAGTATGTCCGGCGCGTCGAGGTCTACAAGACCGCCGGCGATCCGCGCAGGCTTGCATCGCGCAGCGACTCGATGAGCAACTTCGTCGGGGGAAGCCCGATCTGGCACTCCGGACAGGCGGGCGACGCACCGGTCCACAAGTTCGACGAACTGCGGCGTCCCTCGAACACGCTCGTGTTCGTCGAAGAACTCGACCCTCGCAGCGAGGAGAACCAGGGCTCCTGGGTGCTGTCCATCAACCCCCGCGATCCCAAGGGACGAGGCGGATGGCTGGACTGGCCGGGACACATCCGTCTGGGGGGAAACGTCCACAGCTTCGCCGACGGACACGCGATCTTCTACCGCTTCCAAGGGTCGGATTCACTAAGGATTGTGTCCTTCGGGCAACCGGCGGGCAACGGATTGGCGGATGCCGACTACTTCATCTCCATCTACGTCCCCCACTTCGCCGCCCAACCCGGAACGGGAAGCAGACCCGGCGGCCGCGGCGGACCGTAATCCCCGCAACCCGGATCAAGCGTTCTTCAACGCCTCGAGCAACCGGATCGCCTCGTCCAGATCCTTATCCCCCCGACCCGACAGGTTGATCACCAACGCCTGATCGCTCGACATCGCCCCGGCGATCTCCAGCGCCCGCGCCACGGCGTGGCTCGACTCCAATGCCGGGATGATCCCCTCCAGCCGCGTCAGCAGCGTGAAAGCCTCGAGCGCCTGACGGTCGGTCACCGCCGAGTAGGTCACCCTGCCCGTGTCGCGCCAGTGTGAATGCTCCGGACCGACGCCCGGATAATCCAGCCCCGCGGAGATGGAGTGAACCTCGGCCGTCTGCCCGTCGGCATCCTGCATGACGTAGCTGTACGAACCGTGCAGCACGCCCGGCGTGCCGAAGGTCAGCGGCGCGGCGTGATCGCCCAGCGCGCCGGATCGCCCGCCCGCCTCGACGCCCACCAGCTTCACCGACCCGTCCCCGATGAACGGATAAAACACGCCGGCCGCGTTGGAACCTCCGCCCACACACGCCACGACCACTTCCGGAAGCCTGCCGATCTGTTCCAGGCACTGCGTCCGGCACTCGGTCCCGATCACCGACTGGAAGT
>JBGTFI010000192.1:0-9309 GCA_041747335.1 Phycisphaeraceae bacterium
GCTGACGCTGCTGGCGCTGAGCGCCCCGGTCATCGAGCATCTGCAACTGCGGTTCGGGAGGAACTACGAGTGGCAGGACATCCGCGCTCACGGGTGGGGGATGGCCGCGGGGATTGTCATCGCCGGACTATGGCGGTTTACCCTCCCACTCTCACGTCACGCGCTGGCGCTGATCCCGCTGCCCCGCGGGGGGCAAGGCGGGTTCGTCCGGCAGGCGGCCATCGTCAGCACGCTGACATTCGTTTCGCGTGTGACGGGCCTGGCGCGCGACGCGGTGCTGGCTGCGTCGTTCGGGCGCTCGGCGGTGACATCAGCGTTCCTCATCGGGTTCCTCATCCCTAACCTCTTTCGCAGGCTCTTCGGGGAAGGGGCGCTCAGCTCCGCGCTGATTCCGGAGTATGCGCACTGGATGCGGCGGGATCCGCCCACGGCCCGGCGTCTGGTGTGGTTGACGCTGGGAACGCTCGCCGTGGTGCTCGGGGGGATCACGATCCTGGGCCAGGGGGTGCTGCTGATGACGCTCCGCGCCCGCGACTGGTCGCCGGCCGCGGCGCTGGCGATCGAACTGACGATGTGGATGCTTCCCTACATGCCGCTGGTGTGCCTGGTGGCGGTGCTGGGGGCGATCCTGCAGGTCCACGGGCGGTTCGCCGCGGCCGCGGGGGCGCCGATCATCCTCAACCTCGTCATGATCGGGGCGATCCTCTGGGCGGCGGAGGGGCTGCAAAGCGGGCAACTATTTTCCTCCGGCTCCTCGCAGGCCATCGACCCGGCCGCGGCCCAGGCGATGACCATCGTCGCCGGTTCGGTGATCATCGCGGGGCTGCTGCAACTGGCGTTCGTCGCCCTCCCGGCGAGGGATGTGGAGAAGCTCGACCTCCAGGTGGGAAGCGCCTTGCAGCCCTTCAAGCGGATGATGACGGCGTTCGTGCCGATGGTGGCGGGGCTGGCGATCTTCCAGTTCAACGCGCTGCTCGACAGCCTGATCGCGATGGGGCTGTCGCCGCCGTCGGCGGACCGCACGACGTTCGAACTGCTGGGCTGGTCGATCGCGTACCCGATCGCGGACAAGGGGCAGGTGGCGTCGCTGCACTGGGCGCAGCGGTTGTACCAGTTCCCGCTGGGGGTGTTCGGGATCGCGATCGCCACGGCGGTGTTCCCCGCACTCAGCCACGCCGCGGCGCGGATCGAGGCCGGGGAACACGATGACAGCCACTTTCGCCGCATCCTGCAGCGCGGGCTGCGAATCACCGTTTTCATCGGGCTGCCGGCGAGCGTGGGGCTGATCCTGGTGGGGCTGCCGCTGACGCGGGCGGTCTTCGAGCGGGGGGAGTTCACGCTCCAGGATGCGCGGTACGTCGCGGAGATTCTCACCCCCTACGCCGCGGCGGTGTGGGCCTACTCGATGGTCCATGTGCTGACGCGGGCGTTCTACGCGCTCAAGGATCCGCGCACCCCGGTGCGTGTGAGTCTGGCGCTGGCGGGTCTGAACTTCGTGGTCAATCTTGTGCTCGTCTGGCCGCTGGGGGCGCGCGGTTTGGCGTGGTCCACGGCGCTGACGGCGGTGTTGCAGTGCGGGGTGCTGGTTCGCAAGCTGGGGCATCGCACGCCGGGGATCATCGATCGACGTGTGGTGGGCGGTTGGGTCCGGTGCGCGGTGGCGACGGGGTTGATGGCGGCGGCGGCGTGGGTGGCGATGCACTGGGGGGCCGGGCTGGTTCCATCGCCCTGGTCGCCCGGCCCGGCGGGGCGGTTGTGGTGGGAGCTGCTGCTGACGGTGGGATCGGGGGCGGGATTCTACGCGTTGGCGGCCTGGGTGCTGCGGTGCGAGGAGCTTTCCTGGATTCTGGGGCGAAAAGGGGCCGATCGTTCAGGATCGCGAGGCAGCCGGTGAGGCGTCCAAGGGCCGGTGGAAGAGGAATCGAGAAAAATGGTCCGAAAACCGCTGGGAACCCCTTGACAAACGGTGTTCGCATGGGGACAATTCCTCTGGTGTAAGGTGCGCGGATGTTGGATTCGGGCAATCCGAAATCCGGCAGCCGCGCACGACGGTCCCCCCGAAGGCAGGATTTGCCCGCTCGCATGCCGGATGGCGTTGCGGGGTGCGGCGGATCCACAGAGAACCGCAGACAATGCTCAGTGATTCGAGCGGGGCCGCGTGGCCTGCTCTGTAAAGGTGTGTTCCCCGCGTGGTAAGCGGGATGAGGCGACCAGCCAGACCCACGGCATCGTTCATAGTGTCCGTCCCAGGCCCCCCTCGCTGAAGGTCAGCGAACCACGGGCCGCCCGTCGTTCTGGTCCCGTCCTCATCGCCCTCCTTTCCACGCCAAGCGTGTGTCGGAAACGGTTTCACAGTTCACAGGAAAGGATCGTGCAATGAGACGCAAGAAAGGCTTCACCCTCATCGAGCTGCTGGTGGTGATCTCGATCATCGCCCTGCTCATCGGCCTGCTGCTGCCCGCGCTGGGCGCCGCTCGCCGCAACGCCCGCCGGATGGAGAACGGGACGCGAGTCCGCGGCATCCATCAGGGCATGGTCACCTTCGCCAACAGCAACAACGGGTACTTCCCCGGCGTGGAGAAGGGCAAGTTCGTCAACGGCGACAACGAGGAGCTGTACAAGAACAACCCCAACAAGATCTCGGCCGGCGGGGGCGCGACCGTTGAGTGCCGCTACGCGATCATGCTCCAGGGCAACTTCTTCACCCCGGACTACCTCATCAGCCCGTCGGAGACCAACGCCGGTAACATCCGCGAGATGGACCTTTCGGTGGTCGAGGCGGACAAGTACGTCGCCGGACCGATCGCGAACAAGGGCGGCGACGGTGGGCAGGAGACGCCTGCCACGCCCGCCCGTGGGATCAACTACTCCTACGCGCTGCTGAAGGTCGGCCCGCAGTCGCTCACGGCCGACTCGGCCCTCACGCCCGCGGGCAACGAGTGGCGTGACACGCTCAATTCCCAGGCGGTGATCGCGGGTGACCGCAACACCGGCCAGGGATTCCGCATCGGCACCGCGACCGCGGTGGGCACCACGGGCACCAAGTCCATCCACACCACGGAGAACGGAAGCTGGCAGGGCAACGTGGTCTGGAACGACAACCACGTGACCTTCGAGCAGGATCCGCTGATGGACGCCACGAAGTACGGCAACCGTACCTTCTACGACGACACCGCCTCGACCTCCACGACGAACACCACCAACGACCCGGACTTCCTGTTCACCTGGGAGTCCCGGACGGGCAATGGCGACGGCAATCTTCAGGATTGCGCGCTGATCACTTACCAGTCCGCGCAGGTGGATCAGGGTGGCAAGACCCAGTTGATTGTGAACTGAAGTACCCTGAATCAATACCCCGCATCGGGTGACGATTCACCAGACACAAGCCGGCTGCCCGAAAGGGCAGCCGGTTTTTTTGCGCGCCCCGGAAGCGCCCCCCTTGCCACCGAAGCGAAAAACCACGAAACTGCCCCTGTAGGGTGGGCACTGCCCACCACGGCCATCCAGGGCGCTATCGATGGTGGGCGGTGCCCACCCTACGTCGTCCGCCCCAGGTAGTAGAGGAGTTTCCATGCCCCGACCCGTCACGCTCTTCACCGGACAGTGGGCTGACCTGCCCTTCGACACGATCTGCGCCAAGGCCAAGGCATTCGGGTATGACGGCCTGGAGCTGGCCTGCTGGGGCGACCACTTCGAGGTGGACAAGGCCGTGCAGGACTCGAGGTATGTCAAGAGCCGGTGGGACATCCTGACGAAGCACGGGCTGACGGCGTTCGCCATCTCCAGCCACCTGGTGGGCCAGGCGATCTGCGACCACATCGATCACCGTCACAAGTCGATCCTCCCGCCGGATGTCTGGGGCGATGGCGATCCTGAGGGCGTCCGCCAGCGTGCGGCGAAGAAGATGATCGAGACGGCCCAGGCCTGCCGGGCATTCATCGACGCGAAACCCGATGGTGCAGGAGGCTCCTTCCCCGCGGTGGTCAACGGGTTCACCGGTTCGAGCATCTGGCACTCGATCTACGCCTTCCCCCCCACGGACCAGGCCTACTGGCAGGCCGGTTTCGACGACTTCGCCAAGCGGTTCACGCCGATTCTCGATGCCTTTGACAAGGCGAACGTCAACTTCGCGCTGGAGGTGCATCCGACGGAGATCGCGTTTGACACGGCCTCCGCGCAGCGGGCGGTCGAGGCGGTCAAAGGCCACCGGCGGTTCGGGTTCAACTACGACCCCTCGCACCTGGGCTACCAGGGGGTGGATTATGTGAAGTTCATCCGCACGTTCGGGGATCGTGTGTACCACGTCCATATGAAGGACGTGTGGTGGGGCCACGGCGACGGGACGGTGGGCGTCTTCGGCGGGCACACCAGCTTCGCCGACGCCCGGCGCTACTGGGACTTCCGCTCGCTCGGCCACGGGGACATCAACTTCGAGGAGATCATTGTCGCGCTCAACGATGTGGGGTACCAGGGGCCGCTGAGCGTGGAATGGGAAGACAGCCGCATGGACCGTGAGCACGGCGCGACCGAGGCGGCGGCGTTCGTGAAACGGGCGGACTTCAAGCCGTCAGCCCTGGCGTTCGATGCGCAGTTTGACCGATGATGTGTTGATAAGAAGGCGTGAAAGCGGCGGGGAGCGACTCAGCGGACGATCGTGTCATTTTCCCGGAAAGTCGTCCAAGGCGCTTCCCGCACTCCGGGGGCGCGGTAGAATTGGCGGGATTGGCAAGTCAAACGCGGGAGTGAAGTCCGATGAACCGGCATCCTGGATTCACCTTGATTGAGCTTCTGGTGGTGGTGAGCGTGATCGCGGTGTTGCTGGGGCTGCTGCTCCCGGCCGTGAGCGCCGCCCGCGAGTCGGGGCTGGATACGAAGTGCCGCTCGAACATCCGCCAGCTTGCGCTCGCCCAGCAGCGCCACGCCGAGGACAACGGGCTGTACGCCACCTTCTGGAGCGAAACCCTCCCGGTGAGCTGGAGGCAGAAGGTCGCGCACGTGCTGCAAACGCCCGAAGGCCCGGCGGACCTGGGCTCGGTCTATCACTGCCCGAACGTTCGGCCGGATGAGATCGCCGCGCAGCCGCGGGACGCCTCCCGGGGGGTTCACGCGGCGTCGTACGGGATGAACGGGGCGGCGCAGTTCCCGCAGTGGGCGTACGATCCGGAGAAGGTGCCCGCACCCTCGCGGATCATCCTGCTGGGCGAGCAGCCTGTGTCGATCCTGGAAGGGGTGCTGACCTCTGATAATTACGGCGTGTGGGCGGCTGGGGAATACGCCGGTTGGTTCGGCTCGCCGGAGCACCGCTCGCAGCGCGGTTACCGCCACCAGCTTCGCGAGCATTCGAACGTGGCATTCGTGGATGGCCACGTCGAGCAACTCGGCTACGAACCGCTTCGCCGCGAGAGCGGGCACTGGTACTGGTGGGATGCGCTCAAGGGGGACACGGCGACTCAGGACAGCGACCTGTACATCCCGCCGATCCCCACCCCCTCGCCCCGTCCCGCGCCTCGGACCTCGGAAATGCCCGAAGGTCCGGCGACGGCGCCGTGCGGGTGTTGAGGAGGGTCGGACTGTCGAAGTGTCGCGTGTCGATGCGTCGTGTGTCAGACGATGCGGCGACGGGGGCATGTCAGAGCCAGCAGGCCCAGGAGCATTCCGGCCGCCGGTTCGGGCACGGACATTCCCCCGCCCGCCAGGGCGGCTTCGAAGGCGGATACGTCGAAAGCGTCGAGTTCGCCGCTGAAGTTCATGTCACCGAAAACGTCGGGGTCCAGCCCGGGGTAGGTCGCCGCGTAGGCTGTGCGATCCGCCAGCGCCAGTTCAAAGGGGGCGACATCAAAGGCGTCGAGCGCCCCATCGCCGTTCATGTCGCCGAGCACGACGAGCGTGCCGTCGCCCGCGGCGAAGGCGAGGGTGTTGGCGAGCAGCCGACTGAAGCCCGCGTGCGCCAGTTGTTGTGAGCCGATGGTGGTGGAGAAGCTCAGCACGCGGCCATCCCCGTAGTTCCAACCGATCAGGCCATCCCCGCCGAGCGGGTTGTTGCTGTCGTAGAAGACCGTCGCGCCGGGCTTGGGGTCCAGTTTGGTCTCGGTGCCGCCGAAGTAGTCGGCGGTAAAACCGATGCTGTCGAGCAGGCCGGCGTTGAGCACCAGGTTGGGCGTGGCACGGGTGTAGGTGGTGGCGTTGACACCGGCATTGGTGGTGAAGGCCGCGGTGCTGACGACGGGGATGGCATCGTACAGGGTTGCGAATGAGTTCTGCGCGGCGTTCTTCCAGACGAACCACTCGCCGGTCACCAGTCCGCCGCCGTTGTCGATGAAGTTCAGCAGGGCGGTCTGCCCGGCCGGGGGCATGTCGCCGAGGCTCCAGTTGTAGTTGACCAGCACCAGGGCGGCGTCAATGCCCGCGAGGCTGACCGAACCGTCGAAGAGGTGGTAGGGTTGCCCGATGATCGCCTCGTGGCCGTAGGATTCGAGGCTGGCGACTGTTTCGGCATTGAGCGGATCGTAACTGGTGGAGATCACGAGCACCTTGGCCGCGTGCGAGTTCATGCTCACCACGCCTAAGACGACGCACAAACCAACCGCCGCAACACGCCCACGTCGCATGACACTTCTCCATGGGTTTCAAGACCGCGCGTCCTGGGGATCAGGACGCTCCGCAAGATGATTCGCGGTGACTCTAGGCGGCCTGCGCGGGGCAAGTCAAAGGCTGACGCGACAACGCCCGACCCTGATCGGACGACTTCTTCCCCAGAGCGCCCAGATTGCCGGCCCCGGTTGCCGGTCAACCTTCCGCGCGTCGGGCGATCTTCCGCTCGACCGCCCGGCCGAGCTTCCCGGCGGCGTCGGTCACCGCCTTATAGATGTCGTCGCTCTTGGCCTCGACCGCCAGGGGCTGTTCCCCGGCGATGCGTGCTTCAAGGGTGGCGCGTTTGTCATCCGGTCCGCGGCGGTTCTGCTTGTCGTCGCGCAGGTGGACCTCGACGCGCGTGATGCGCTCGGCGAAGAGCTTGAGCGCGGTTTCAATCTCTTTGTGTACGTGATCGTTCAGTGCGTCGCTGTGGTTGACGTCGCCGAAGTTGATCTGAATCTGCATCGAATCTTCCTTCCGGGTGGAAACCATCGGACCGGCGATGATTCTACCGAGTTTCCGCCGGTCGGGTTCGCGCTTAGCGGTTGAACAGCCGGGGGTTGGTCTCGATAAAACGGTGAATCCACCGCTGAACGATGAACCGTCGGCCGCGCTCCATGTAGACGTACCCGGCGATGGAGATGACGGCCGCGCCCAGAGTGTCGACGATGAGATCCCACATGGTGTCGGTCAGGCCGGAGGGGTCGTTGAACATGGGTTTCTGCATGTTCATGCCGAAGAACTGGTCCATGCTGAACTCGAAGATCTCCCAGATCGCGCCCATCGCCACGGCGAAGACGAAGGCGAAGAACGCCACGAAGCGCGGGCGCATGTGCAGGTCGATGCGGTCGTTTTCGTTGAGCACGTAGACCAGCAGGAAGCCGAACACGCCCAGCAGCAGCCCCGAGGTGGTGTGCAGGGCGATGTCCCACCACCAGAAGCGCTGGTAATAGTTGCGCACCTCGCCCAGGAAGAGGGAGGCGAAGATGAAGACCAGCGCCAGCATCTCAAACTCGGCCGGGATGTGTACGTCAAAGCGCTTGCCCAGCAGCGAGGGCAGACCCATGAGGATGAAGATCGCCAGGATGACCAGGGCGTTAAGCCACTGCCCCTCGTAGACCGCCAGCACCAGCGTGACGGCCATGACGACCTGAAGCACGCTGACGAGCCACCAGTGCAGCCGCGCAGCGCGGTCAGCGGGGGGCGGAGGAGGGGGAGTGGATGGGGAGGGTGGATTGGGCATGGGGAAGGGGTGGCGTTACTCGCGATCGCTCTCAGGTTTTCCCAGAGCTCTGCGAACCGTAATTGCAATCGCAGGATCATCAAGACCTCTCTGCATGGCTTCCCGCACGCGCTGCGAATCCGGCTCGATGGCCTTCAACGCGCGGACGGCGAATCGTCGGCAGTTCAAGCCGATACCGGGATCGTTCATCGTTCGAATCAGATCGGGTACCGCAGCCTCGGACTTAGAACCGAGCCCCCCCAGAATCAATGCCGCCTCGTCGCACAACAAGGGCTCGCTGCTACTCAGGGACTTCGCAAGGTATGGAACAAGACTCTCAGCCCAAGTAAGATCGAAGTCATTGAGCCTCCGAATTACCCGTAGAATTACAACCTGCAGTTCCGGGGGGTCACTCACATTCAAGAGAGCGACCAGCTGGGGCGTTTCGGTGACGGCCTGATCCCCGAATTGAGCAATGCAGAAGGCGGCGCATAGCCGCCTCTGCTCATCACCGTCCTTTGCAACGATCTCTACAAGTGACGGCAGTATTCCGGGGCCGTATGCCACGACATGGTCGAGGGCCGTGGTGTATGCGAGTTCGAGTGAAGTCCGTGCCTCTGAGTCGATGGCCAGCTCAATAAACGCAAGTCTGGCCGCGACCATATCGTCGAGGAGGGTTTCAATGGATTGATACCGCTCGACGCCGCGCCGATCATTTGCCGGAGCCGATTCTGAATCGCACGCATAGCAGCCCCATAGTGAGGCAATCAGCATCCCCAATCGGACGACGAATGCCAGGAGATTCTCAGGAGGGGAAGGCATCGGAATCGTCCTTGTGTCGTGCTTCGGGCAAATCCGTCAGGCCAAGGCCTGACCTACATTGAATCAAGCTATCCCCCCGGCATGTCGACGATCCGGATGCGCACGGGCGTGCCCTGGATCGCCTCCAGGGCGGCGATGTCGCGCAAGGCGGCGTCCATCGAGCCCTGGCGGGCCTTGTGGGTCACGAGCACCACGGGGACGAACTGGCCTTCGTTGAACTCGTGCTGGAGGACGGCGGAGATGCTGATGCCCTCCCGGCCAAGGATGTGGGTCATCATCGCCAGGACGCCGGGTGCATCCTTGGCGTTGAAGCGCAGGTAGTATCGGCTGACGAGGTCGGCCGCGGGCGCGGTCGAAGCCTCGGCCAGCCCGTCGCTCCACAGGGCCATGCCCGCGAACGCGCGGGGATACCACCCGGAGGCGATGTTGAGAATATCACTGACCACCGCCGAGGCGGTGGGCAGGCGACCGGCCCCCCGGCCGTAGTACATCGTGTGCCCGACCGCGTCGCCGTAGACGGACAGCGCGTTGAACGTCCCGCTCACGTGCGCCAGCGCCTGGCTCTTATGCACCAGCGCCGGGTGGACGCGCAGGCTCACCCTGCCGTCGCCATCGCGTTCCGCGATCGCCAG
>JBGTFI010000193.1:0-5054 GCA_041747335.1 Phycisphaeraceae bacterium
CCCGCCCAGCCCAGGTTCAGCAGCCCGTCGTTCGCCTGGATGGTGGACCAGTCCGCCTCGTCGGCCAGGCCGTCAAGGTCCACATCGCCGATCTTCGTCCCGAGGATCACTTCGACCAACTCGCGCACATCGTCGAAGTTGATCTTGAGGTCGCCATTGATGTCGGCAGAAAGGTCCACGCGCAGGTAGGTGTGTGCGTCATCGAACCGCCTGCCGAGCACACCCAGCGACGAGGCCTGATCCGCCCAGTCGATCTCCCCGGAGCCGTTCTCACCGAGCAGACCGAACTGGCTGAGCACGTAGTCGATGTCCGCGTGGTCGATGCGGCCGTCCGCGCCGACGGGATTCGCGCCCGGCGTCACGAGGAACGCGTTGGCGGGATCGGCGTTGATGGCCGCGGAGGTCATGCCGTCGCCATCCACGCGGTGCGCCACGTCGCCGCGGGCATCGCCCGCCGCGTAGGTCTTGCCGGTGGCCAGGTCGGTGTCGAAGAAGTTGTGGTCGCCGGTGAGCGTCGCCCACTCGTTGTCAATCGCGGTGAATCCGGCCCTGCGATCCAGGCGACGCGCGCCGCCGTCGTTCACCATGGCCAGCCCGTCGCCGAAGTAGCGGATGTCATCGGCGCGGAAGTTCCCATCCCCGGTGAAGTCGCCGAGGATGTCGATGGCCAGGCCGGTCCCGGCCGCGTCATCGCCATCGTGGTCATCGGGCTTGGCGACGCCCTCGACGCCGGTGCGCCAGGCGTAGGCCTGCATCATGCGGGTGATGTCATTGACATCGCGCTTCCCATCGCCGAAACCCATCTCCGCGTCCCAGGTCTGCGAGCCGCCGAAGTCTCCGGCCACCTCGTTGCGGCGGTTGAGGTCCGTGCCATACTGAAGCACCCCGCCATCGACATCGAGATACCGGTCCGTGCCGGCGGTGTACTGCTCGGCGTTGGTGGACGAGAGCGTCCGCGTCGTGACGCCGTCATCGTAGGTGACGCCGGCGAACGTGCCCTTGCGGAAGGGGACCAGGCCCGCCTCCGAACCGCCGGTGGAGGTGCCGTACTCGCCTACGCTCACGCCCGCCCCCAGACCGTGGTTGACGTTGGCGAGCATGAAGGCGCGAAGCTCAGCGTTGGGCGTCTGGGCGTTGAACTTGAGGGGGTTGTCGATGTCCTGCACGGCGTCAAGCCCCGCGGGAAGGACGAACAGTGACGCCAGCCCCTGGCCGGGCATGTTGTTCTGCGCGGGGTTGTCCACTTCGCCGGGGTCCGAGAAGTCCGCGACGCTCTGGAAGGTGTTGCGCAGGAAGTCGCGCGCGGCGAGGTTCTGCATGCCCGGATTGTCGCCCTCGCCCCCCGCGGAGAACGGATCGCCCAGGCTGGCGAACGCGGCGTTTCCGCCGATGGGGTAGGCCGTGGTGGGATCATCGAGGTCGATGATCGCCTCGATCGTCGGCCGAACGAACGTGGTGGTGTTGTCGATGAACCCGTCACCATCCCCATCGACGTTCTTCTGGACGTTCAGGATCTCGTAGTCGCCGCGCGCCCACTCGTCGGCGCGGCCGGCGATTCCGGTGTAGCCGATCGCCAGCCGGTGATTCTGGGTGGCGGTTTCGACGCCGGAGGAGGCCTGCGCGTTCGTCGGCTGATACGCCACGTCCGTCAGGAAGCTCGAACCGGAGCCGACATCGCCGGTCCCCAGCCTGCCGGTGGAACCGACGATGAACTCGTCGCCCAGGTTGTCGCCCGTGCCCCAGGCCGGATCGATGCCGTTCGAGTTCATCATCGCGTTGTGTGTGCCCGACCCGCTGGACCGCGTCGCCCCGACCAGGTTCTCCCCGCTGGACATGCGCCCGGTGACGAACAGGTGCTGCACATCGGTCATTCGGATGTTGCCGTCGATCACGCCGTCGTTGTCTCCGTCCACCGCCGTGCCGCGGTTGGCGAGAATCGCCACCGGCACGTACGAGAAGGTACTGTCGTAGACGGTGTTCGCATCCGGGGCGGCCGTGTTGGTGTTGAGCGAGATGAACGTACCGGGGTTGTTCGGGTCTTCACGGGTGAGCGACGCCAGGCGGCTGTTCCAGCCGGTGTTCGAGAGCAGCAGGCTTTGCCCGTAGCCGGTGGTGTTGGGTTTGGCGTTCCACGTTCCCTGGCTGGCGCTTCCGGGCGCGGCGACCGCCCACGCCACGGGCACGTCGAGCACCGCGATGTCGACCGAGGTCATGGGGATCGGCGATCCGGTGGCGCTGTCCTGCAGCGCGCCCGGCAGCACCGTGGTCACGCCGGCCGAGGCGTACTGCTGGCGATTGATCAGCCCGCGCTCGCTGGGGATCGTCGAGGGCAGCCTGCCGATGGTCTGCCAGTCGACGAACTCGTCAAGCCCGTTGACCGATCCGACCCCGCGGTACTGAACGATCCACTGCGCGTTGTTCGAAGTGAAGTTTCCGGTGCTGAAGGTGGGCGTGGAGGTCGCCCCGTCGTTCGACCATCCGGTGATCGTCGGCGCGAGGTTGTCGACGAACCAGCCGCCGGCGCCGGTCTCGTCGAAGCCCTGGCGGCCGTCGGTGTCGGCGTCGATCCAGTCGTTGGTCAGCGAGAAGTTCTGAATGGCCGGGCGAACCAGCGTCGCGCCGGAAATGTTGACCTGCTGCGTGGCGGGCCAGTCCACCTGCGCCGACTGCGCCATCGTTCTGGCGCCGATGGCGCACGCGCCCATTCCCACCAGCCAGAGACATCGCTTTCTCATGTACATGCTTTTCATTGGCTTTTCTCCGTTCCAGTTTCCGGTGAACCCGCTTCACCACGCGACCCCGCGAGATGCGACTACCGCTCGCGGATGTTGAAGTTGATGACGTCGTTGTTGCCGCTGATGGTGTAGAAGCGGTCGCCCCACTCGCGGTCGGTCAGGGTCTGCGCGACGGTCTTACGCTCGACGTGGCCGTCTGCGTAGACAAAGTTCGCCGCGCCTCCCAATGCATCGCCCCCGTCGTGGTGACGCCCCACCGCGTTGAGGGAGGTCACGTCGTCCTCGATCAGTCCGATCGCATCCTGGACGAACGCGCGGTCCTTGAGCATGTTCTTCGCGGGATAGACAAAGGTCTTGACGTTCGGCCCCACTGAGTAGGGATCGCTCGAACTGAGCGATATGAACGGCGTGATCGGTCGGTGGCTCTTGCTGATCAGCGACCCCGGCGCGCCGATGGCGATGGCCTTCCAGTTGCTGCTAAACTCCGCGGCGAGGATGGTGCCTCCGGGGCGCGTGACCTCGGCGTCGTTGACGAAGCGATCTTTTCTCGCGCCCAGTGCCGCGGCGCCGAACTTGTTGCGGGGCATCAGGGCGTGGTTGGCACCGAAGGCGACGAACGGAACCTGCTGATCCACCACGCCGCCCAGAGAGCGCGGATCGCCGACCTGTCCGGGCAGGTAGCTACGGGCGTTGGTCGCCGGCGCGCCGCCGAACTCCATGATCGGACAGGTGAAGGACTCGAAGGCCGCTCCCCCCTCCAGCAGGCGGTGCGACCAGTGAATGTAGCCGCCCATCGGCGATGCCACCTGCTGCGCGGGGTTCACCGTGGTCGCGCCGCGCGGCAGGTAGAGGTACGAGGCCGGGTAGTAGCCTTCATGGTCCGCCAGATACACCGCCGCGGCTTGGGAGACGGAGCGCTGGTTCGTGGCGCAGGCAGTGGCCTTGGCGGCGTCGCGGGCCTTTCCCAGCGCGGGAAGCAGCAGGCTGATCAGCAGCGCGATGATGGAGATGACCACCAGAAGCTCAATCAGCGTGAAGGCGTTTGGCGCCCGACACGGGGTCGGGGACTCAGGGGGGCGTGTGCGGGTCATGTGTACGGCGCTCCTTGCGGGTTGAATCCATCGATCGGGACTACCTAGGTTTCCATGACACCGCACGCCGGTTAGCGTCCCGTCAAGCTCCCATCAGAATTGGGACAGGCTCCGGTGAACCTTTGGTGGAGGCTGCGGCGGTTCGCGATGGGCGTCCGGATCGCCAAGTGCGGGGTCCATCTTGGGTTATCAATGCCACCGGAATGATCTCCCCGGCCGCGCGGGCCGATACTTCATAAATCGTCCGCGCCGAACGCTTCCTCCCTTCCGAGACGTCGCCATGCCGCAGACATCCTGGGTGCAGTCCGTGGTCACCCGTCTGGTGGCGGTGTTCGCGCTGGCGAGCCTCGTCACGTCGATCACGCTGATCGCCCTCGAGGTGCGGCGGACCGAGGCGCTGCTACGTCTCGAACACACCAACCGTCTGGCGCTGAGCGCCCGGGGGATGCGCCAGGCCCTGCTGACGGCGATGCCGCGGCGGTCGGCGGACGAGATCGAGTCCATCATGCGCCTGTTTCTCACGGACACCGCCTCCGCGGCGCGGGTCCGGGGGGAGGCGACGGCCGTTTCGGTCGGGGATTGGCCTGACGATTCAGCCCTGCGCGCGGCGCGGCGCTGGCCGCTGATCGATCATGCGCTCGCGCCGGATCAGACGATCCCGCTGGATCAACCGACCGTGGTGACCACCGAGCTGCTCACCGAAGGCCGCCCGCTGACGCTCGAGCTTCTCGTGGACGGTCCGGCGCTTCGATGGCGGCTAAGGCAGCGCATCTTCCTCTCCTTCGGATGGCACGCGCTGTTCCTGTCGGTCGCGACGCTGCTGGGGCTGCTCCTGCTTCGGCGTTGGTTCACCGGACCGCTGTCGCAGGTCGTGGCGCTGATCGACCGCGGCGCCGATGCGCCGGCGTTTCGTGAGCTGGCAACCTCCTCCCGCGATGAGTTCGCACGACTGGCGCGCGCTCTGGGCAACATGCTCGACAGTCTGGCCGGCGCCCACGCGGACCTGCGCCGGCGCGAACAGGCCTTTGGACACCTCTACGAGTTCGCCCCCGCGGCGATGCTCAGCCTCGACCACGAACTGCGCATCATCCGCGCCAACCGCAACGCCGCGGCGTTGCTGGCGACGGCGAACGCCCAGGCACTGATCGGCAGGCCCGTGGTCGATTTCCTTCATCCCGACAGCCGCGCCCGGCTGGCGCGCGTCATGGAGGGCCTGGCGGACGGGGGC
>JBGTFI010000194.1:0-6957 GCA_041747335.1 Phycisphaeraceae bacterium
CTGCCCTCGATCGCCAGCGCGCGAGGTTCGAGCGCCCCGTGGATCCCCCCCGCGAACGAGACCCGCGTCACGCGGATCGCACCCGCGCCGGCGACCGATGCGTTCTTGCCTCCGTTGGCGGATTCGCCTTCCAAAATGTCCAGCCCCGCGATCCCGCCCGCCGCATCGCTCCAGACCTCGGCCTCCACCTCCATCGCCAGCTTCCCGCCCGATGCTTCATCGCGCTCGAAGCTTCCACTCACGCCAAGCTCAAACTGCCTTCCGCGAACCAGCACGCCCTCAAGTTCAATGCCCGCGCGATCGCCCTTCACCAGACCTGTGATATCGATCGCTCCGGCCAAGACTTCGCGCACCTGCAACTGCGTTGCGTCCACCCGCGCGTGCCACACGCCCGTCTCAAAGTTCACCGCGCCGGATCCCCGCACGCTTCCATCCGAGACGATCGCTACCTCCTCCACCACCACGGCAGGCCAGTCCACCTCCCCCCGCGCCGAAAGTTCCTCGAACTCCACCAACCGCCCTCGCGGATCCTCCTCACTCAATGTCAGCCCCACTTCACCGTCGTTCCCCTGAACGGACCACCGAACCGCACGACCCAAGCCCTGCCACGCCCTGACCTGCGCTTCGCCCCGCCAACCTACCATCGGTGCTTCACCCTGACTGATGACCGTCGCCGTTCCGCGCCAGCCTTCCAATCCACGTTCAAACTCCCCGCGCAGATTGCCCTGATGCGCGATCGACTCACCGGCCAGGCGCCCGGCCCACTCCGCGGTGATCCGACCCGACTCGGCCGCGAGGTCAAACGACCCCTCCACGAGCGCCCCGCTGCCCGCCGCCTCCACCATGACGCCGCGCCAAGCGGCGACTCGATTCGTCAGCGTGACGATCCCGCCCTGCACCGTCGTCTGCGTCATTTCCCCCTCGGGCCCGGCGCGAAAAACGACCCGTTCCGGGCGAACCGTCCACGCGCCATCCCGCCACACCAGACCCGCCGTCCCCTCCAACTCGCCACCTTCGACCGTGAGCTCGTCAAGCTCCAGCCGTCCCTCCACTCCACCCTCTACCACCCGGCCGCTCCACCCCAGCAGCACGCGCGAAACCTCAATGCCCTGGCGTTCCCACACCATGCCCAGCAGGTCGTTCGCCCCCACCACGGACACCTGCGCCTCGTGCGCAAAGCTCCCGCGCGTCAGGACGGATCCTTCCGCTCGGAACCGTTCACCCAGTTGTGCGTACCCCGCCACCGCGCCCGGACCAATGCCTTTCAGTTCAACCTCGATCGGTTCCAGAGTCAGCTCCCGCCCATCGGCGCGACGGACACGGCCGCGAACGCCTTCCACGCGCACCCATTCGAGAGCATCCAACAGGCGGCCGCCCACTTCTCCACGCCGAAACAGCTCCGCCGCGGTCAATACGTTCCACCGCCCCGGCCCATCTTCCACCAACTCCACGGCCCCCCCCATCATTTGCGCGTGGTAAACCTGCGCATCGGCGCCCAGCAGCAGCCACCACAGACTCGTATGCGTTATCTCGGCCTGATCGACCGTCACCAGCGCCTCGGCCGCGCCGGGGATCGTGAGGCTCAACCCCTCGATGCGCGTCCGCCCCCGCAAGGTGGTCTTGAACTCACCCAGTTCGACGACCAGCCCCGTTTTGTCACGGATCTGAGACGCGGCGATCCGACGTGGGATGTCCGTCCAGAGCACCGCCTGGGCCGCGGCGAGCGCCAGCAGGATGATCACCAGCCCGGCCGCCGCCAGACGCCACATCCATCGCCACAGGGCCTTCACGGCTGCTGCCCTTCTTCCGCCGGGTCGTGCGCTTCCAACGGTTCGATCGGCGGGATGTCGCCCACCGTCGTCGAAGCGCCGAAGATCTTCCAGTCTTCGCGGAACGACCTGCCGATGTGCGGGCCGGAGCTGGCGATGATGTCGCCGCTCTCACGCCAGAACGCCACGTACGCGATGCCCGCCGTGCCCCACTGCTTGAGGTCTTTCACCACCGCCAGTTCGGGTGTGGCGATCGGTGTCGGCGGCAGCCCCGCCGCCGAGGCCACCTGCCCGATCGGAAAACCAGGGATGCCGATCAGAAACTCACTGCGATCAATGCTCACGCCGGGGGTGCGCAGCTCGACGATGATCTCGGCCTGCCCTCGGTCCTCCGTCAATCGGACACCCGACTCGAGAAATCTCGCCCGCGTGCCCGCGATCAGGTACTGATGGTCGCGGTCGCCCAGGAACTTTGTGTCCACGAACACCAGCCGTCCCTGCAGCCCGTCACTCACCAGCGCCTTCACCGCCTTCTCCGACGCGGTGGAGAGGAGATACAGCTCCGTCGCCGAGCGCGGCGGTTCGGTCAGCCGAACCTGCGTGCAACCAGCCAGCACCAATGCCGGCACGATCATCATCCATGGCGCATGGCCCATGCCGACCTCGCAGCACGACAACGCTTCGGCTCCGGACGCCACGTCCGGTCACGCCGAAGCGTTACCGTATCATAGAGCAGCCCAATGCGTCGATCCGGGATGTTCCGCCGCGAACTGACACGCCATGACCCTCACGCCACCCAACCCCGACCCCACGCTTGCGGAGCGCAAACGCCCCTGGCGCGCGATCGCCGTGGCTCTTCCCGGGGTCGTCATTGTCCTGGTTCTGCTCCTGGCGATCTGGCAGCACCGCATCGATGCCGCCATCACGGCGCTCAAGCAGGCCGGCCCGCTGCCTCTGTTCGCCGCGATGGTCCTGCTGCCGCTGCTGGGATGCCCCGCCTCACCGCTTTATCTGCTCGCCGGGGCAGCGCTGGGCCTGCGCGACGGGATCGTCTGTGCCGCCGCCGCGATCCTTATCAACCTCCTGCTCACGTGGTGGCTCAGCACTCGTCTGCTTCACGGGTGGCTCGAGCGGCTGCTCGCCCGATGGTTCGAGGTGCGCCTGGCGACCGTTCCACCGCGTTACGCCGTGCGCTTCGCCCTGGGGGTCAAGCTCCTCCCGGTCGTCCCCACCTTCGTCCGCAACTACATCATCGCGCTTTCGGGCGTTCCCTTTCCCATCTTTCTTTCCGTTGGATGGGTCGTCTCCTTCGCCTTCGCCGCGATCGTCATCGTCCTGGGCGATTCGCTTCACGACCGCGATTACCGTATCGCCGTCATCGCCGTGCTGGCCGCGATCGCTTTGGCGATCCTCGCCCGATGGTTCGCCCGCCGCGCAGGCCGCGACCTCACCGACTCCGCCCACCCCTCCAACACCTCGTGAACCGCCGCCCCACCGACGCTTCCTACTACATGTACATCCCCCCATTGACCGCCACGACCTGCCCCGTCACGTAGCTCGCCTCGGGGCTTGCCAGAAACGCCACCACCGCCGCGACCTCCTCCGGCTTGCCAAGCCGCCCCAGCGGTGTGAGCGCCTTGACGTGTTCCAGGACCGCTTCGGGAACATCCCGCGTCATGTCCGTCTCCACGTATCCCGGCGCCACCGCGTTGACCGTCACGCCCCGGCGGGCGACCTCCCGCGCCAGGGTCATCGTGAAGGCGATCAGCCCGCCCTTGGTCACCGCGTAGTTGGCCTGCCCGAAGTTGCCGGTCTGACCCACGATCGAGGTGATGTTCACCACCCGCCCCCAGCCGCCCTCCGCCATCTTCCCGATCACCGCGTGGGTGACGTTGAACGGCCCGTTGAGGTTCACCCCCAGCACCTCATCCCACATCATCCGCGTCATCTTCAGAAACGACTTATCGCGGGTGATCCCGGCGTTGTTGACCAGCACCTGCACCGCGCCGAGCTCCCGTTCGATCGCTTCGACCATGCGCGTGGCCTCGTCCTCCTGAGCGACATTCGCGCGGTAGCACCGCCCGCGCACCCCGAGTTGCTCGATCTCCGCGCAGACCGCCTTGGCCGCCTGTTCCGACTGCTGATAGTTGATCGCCACCGCCGCCCCCGCCCGCGCCAGCGCGATGGCCGTCGCCCGCCCGATCCCCCGCGATCCGCCGGTCACCAGCGCCACCTTGTCCTTGAGCGCCTGCATGGCTAAGCCTCCTGGGGGAGTCTTGAGTCTGGGGTCTTGAGTCTGGGGTCAAGGAGGGGAGACGTTGGGCCTTGGACTTTGAACTTCCCGACTCAAGACTCCAGACCCAAGACTCCAGACCCCCTACACATCCGGATGCCATCCCGCATCCGCCCACAGCTCGCCGCTCACCGCCGAGTTCTCCAGCATGAAGCAGATCGCATCCGCGATCTCCTGCGGGCGGATCAGCCTTCCAAGCTGCGTCTGCGGAAGAATGTGCTGCCCGATGTATTCATCCCCCAGGGCGCGCACCATGGGGGTGTCGGTGAAGCCGGGATGAATCAGCCCGCAGCGCACCCCATGAAACACCGATTCCTTCGTCAGCGTCGCGCAGGCGCCCTCCAGACCCGCCTTGGTGGCCGAATAGGAGATCTGCCCGCGGTTGCCCTGACTCGACACCGATCCGATGAACACCACCGCCCCCTGCATCCCCTCGCTCGGTGTCCACTTGCGAAGACAGCGCTTAAAACGATCCTCAGCGATGCGGCCGATCATCTCCATCGCCCAGTAAACCGGCGCCACGAGATTGACTTCCATAACCAACCGGAAGTCTTCGATCGGGTAGAGGTCCGCCTGTCCGGAATCCTTATCCACCTTCACCGCCAGACGATCGCGTGTCACACCGGCTGCCGGAACGCAGATCGTCGCCACGCCGAGCTCTCCGGCGGCCTCATCGAAAACCCGCCTGCGAAAGGCCTGATCCGTTACGTCACCGATGTAAGGCCGAACCTCCACCCCGCAGTTGACCTCATCGCGGATCTGGGCCGCCACCTGGTCTACCTGGGCGCTTCGGTCCACCAGCATCAACCCCTTCACCCGCCGCTTGGCAAGCTCCTGGGACACCGCCTGCCCGATCCCGCTCCCCGCTCCCGTGACCACCGCGACTTTGCCGTCGATCCTCATGGCAGGCCTCCAACAAAGGGAATGGGCTGCAATCAGACGATATTAGTATCCTATAGTATCCATTTTCACCCCGTATCACAATCGCCTCTTGACACCGGGGAGTACAGAAGATAGATTGATCCCTTGACGGGCAGATCGTGCAGCCCGGGCGATCCGTCAGGAGACCTTGTCATGACCCAGACCCACGCCCCTCCCACCGACGCCGCCAAAGCCTTCGAGCAGGCGGTGGAAACCTTCGAGCAGGCGGTCAAGACCGGCTGCAAGATCCAGGAACAGGCGGTCGAGCAGTTCACCGACTTCGCCGAACGCCTCGGCTCGCCCGTCGACTGGCAGAAACGGGCCCAGAAATCGTTCGACGCCGCCGTCCCCGCTTTCCAGAAGAGCTTCGACGAAGCCATGGCCGTGATGAACGCCAACGCCAAGGCCAGCCTCGACCTCCTGGGCAAGGCCTTCGATACCGCTCGATGCGACAGCACGGCCGCGGCCCAGGACAAGATGCGCGACATGTGGGAACTCGCCCTCAAGTCCGTACGCGAGAACACGCGCGCGCTCGTCCAGGCCAACACCCGCATCGTCGAATCCTGGACGGCGCTCGCGCACACCGCGCAGAAGACCAACGGCAAGACGAAGTCGGGCGGCTAGCGACCGACGGTAGGCATCGATCCTGTTTGCACGATGTGGAGGCGCGGCCGGAGGGAGAAGGGGGGGGGAGGAGCGGGGGGGCCGCGCCGATCCACATCGCTGATGCTGTCACACTGTTCAGTCAGCCCGCTGCCGGGGGACGGAGTGATCGGTCATGGCTGGCGACGTTTACCTCGCGGGTTCGGTGCGGACGCCGGTGGGCAGCTTCTGCGGCGCGCTGGGTGAAGTCGGCGCCGTGATGCTCGGTGCCACGGTGATCCGTGAGGCGCTTCATCGTGCGAACCTCACCGCGGATCAGGTCGATGAAGTCATCCTGGGCAACGTCCTCCCCGCCGGACTGGGCCAGAACGTGGCCCGTCAGGCCGCGATGGCCGCCGGGCTCGGGCCCGCCGTCGGCGCGACGACGGTGAACAAGGTCTGCGGGTCCGGGCTCAAGTCGGTGATGCTCGCCGCACAGGCGATTCGCTGCGAAGATGCAGCCGTCATCGTCGCCGGCGGAACCGAGAGCATGTCGCAGGCCCCTTACCTGCTCGCCAAGGCCCGCGGGGGATACCGCATGGGAAACGGCGAACTGATCGATTCGATGATCCACGACGGCCTGTGGGACCGCTACCACAACCTGCACATGGGGACTTTCGGCGACCGCTGCGCGCAGAAGTACGGCATCACCCGGCAGGATCAGGACGACTTCGCGGTGGCGAGCTACACCAAGGCGCGGGCCGCGATCGCCTCGGGCGCTTTCACGGGGGAAATCACGCCCGTCGAGCTCAAGGACCGCAAGGGAAACGTCACCACCGTGGACACGGACGAGGAGCCGTCGCGCTTCGACGAGAAGAAACTCCGCTCCCTTCGCCCGGCCTTCGGCGTCGAAGGGACCGTCACAGCCGGCAACGCCTCAAGCATCAACGACGGCGCGGCCGCAGTGGTGGTCATCGGCGAGAACGCGGCGAATGAACTAGGCGTGAAGCCTAATGCGAGGATCCTGGGCTATGCTTCCTTTGCCCGCGAGCCGGAGTGGTTCACCCTCGCGCCCATCGGCGCGCTCGCCAGGCTTCTCGAGAAGCTGGCGCTGTCGGTGAGGGATGTGGACCTCTTCGAGATCAACGAGGCGTTCTCGGCCGTGCCCCTGGCGGCGATGAAGGAGCTTGGCATCCCGGAGCAGAAGCTCAACGTGCACGGCGGCGCGGTGGCGATCGGCCACCCCATCGGCGCCAGCGGGGCGCGGACGCTGGTGACGCTCCTGCACGCGATGAGGCAGCGCCAGGCCCGCATCGGCATCGACGCCCTGTGCATCGGCGGCGGCGAGGCGGTGGCCATGGCGGTGGAGGCGATGGGGTAATGTACGAGATC
>JBGTFI010000195.1:0-1992 GCA_041747335.1 Phycisphaeraceae bacterium
CTGGACCTGATCCAGGAGGGCAACATCGGCCTGATGAAGGCGGTGGACAAGTTCGAGTACCGGCGCGGCTACAAATTCTCGACCTACGCCACCTGGTGGATCCGCCAGGCGATCACCCGTTCGATCGCTGACCAGGCGCGCACCATCCGCATCCCGGTGCACATGATCGAGACGATCAACAAGCTGGTACGCACCGGGCGGCAGATGCTGCACGAGATCGGCCGCGAGCCCACGCCCGAGGAACTGGCCGAGAAGCTCCAGATGCCGCTCGAGAAGGTCCGCAAGGTGATGAAGATCGCCAAGGAACCGATTTCGCTCGAAACCCCCATCGGGGACGAGGAGGACAGCCAGCTTGGCGACTTCATCGAGGACAAGAACGCGGTCCTGCCGCTGGATTCCGCGATCCAGGAGAACCTGAAGGAAACGACCACCCGGGTGCTGGCATCGCTGACGCCGCGCGAGGAACGCGTGCTGCGGATGCGGTTCGGGATCGGGATGAACACCGACCACACGCTGGAAGAGGTCGGCCAGCAGTTCAGCGTGACCCGCGAGCGGATCCGCCAGATCGAGGCCAAGGCGCTGCGGAAGCTGAAGCATCCAAGCCGGTCGCGGAAGCTGCGGAGTTTTCTGGACGAGTAGGCCCCGCACCCCGGCCGGGGGGGCACCCCCGGCCCCAAGGCGCTTTGTGCACATGTGCACAAACGGTCAAGCCCTTGGCATAATGGGGAAAGTTGTGTGTACGTTATGGTTTGATTAGCCTGCGTGACCGAGGGGTCGCGGGTCGGGGCGTTGCGGATGTTGAGTCAACCGACCCGGTCGAGGGCGCAACAGAGTCTTCTCGGACCTTTCGGGGCGTGGATATGCTGAAACCGGACCTTCGCTACGCTATGTGCCAGTCTCCGCTATGCGGGCCTATTGACTCCCCGGGTGGTGGAGAACCTCGAATTCGGCGCATCGACGAGGGAGACATCTGACTGAGGGACTCGGATGACCGGTTCGCGCGCACATTGATCACTTGGAGGATGGCACGCTCCGTCCTCGCGGCATGGACGCAACCGACATGACAGCCCAACCCGGACGCTCATGATCGGCGCAGCGAATGGCTGAAGCCCGTCGGCATGGGGCCATTCGAGGAGGTGGCCCTGATCGGAGCTGCAGATGGACCTACACTCAACCGCCCTGCAATGTTCTCCCGCCCAGATGCCCCGGCAGAGGAGACTCGCGCCGCCGGTAGAGCATGCTGCGTGCCGCCGTCATTCCGGCCGTGTCATGGTTCCGGTCCCGCGATCCTTCGAGCGGATACCTGGAAAGAACGCCGGCACCTGCATCCTGTAAATCCGGTATCGGTCGCCCAGTTCGGCCACGAGATCCCGTTCCTCGAACACCGTCGCGATCAGGACATAGAGCATCGTTCCGACGGCGAACGTGATCTGGCCCAAGGTCATGTGCGGCGTGAGCCATGGCGTGAGCATCCACCCGAGGCTGATCGGGTGCCGGACAATTCCGTACAGCCAGCGCGCGCAGAACGAGGCGTCCCCTTGCGGCCGTCCCGTGATGCGCGCCCAGGGCTGTGCGAGGCCAAAGAAGCCGAAGTGACCGAAGTGGAAGGTGGCCGAGAACATCATCGCCCAGACCGCGAGGTAGGCGGCCCAGATGGACCAATAGGCGAGATCGTCTGCGACACTCCAGACCGTGATCGGGATCGGCGTCCAGAACGCCACGAGCAGCGCCGTGGAGATGGCGGTCATGTAGAGGTAGGTCGCCCGCTCGAGCGCGGGCGGGACGATCCGGGTCCACCGGGCCTTGAACCAGCGCCGCGCCGTGGCCGAGTGATGGAGGCCGAAGAACCAGATCAGGCCGAGGTTCAGCGCGACCGAGGGCCCGAGCGCGCCGGGCGTCCCGTCATTGATGCCCTTGGGCACGCCGAAGTCGGCAAGGAATCCCACGATGTAGGCGATGTTCGCCATGGCGAGCAGGTAGGCGCCACCGGCG
>JBGTFI010000196.1:0-6836 GCA_041747335.1 Phycisphaeraceae bacterium
CGGGCGAGACGCCCGCCCCACTATTCCATGACGCCCCCTTTACAACCGCGCACCGATCTCCTGGAGGATGATCCTGGCTGACTCGAAGTCCTCCGGGCGCATGTATTCGACTTCGACCTTGGTTGAGGTCCGTGTCGTGCCCACGACGTTGATCTGCATCTGTCGGCCGAGGGCGGTCTCGACCTCGAATCGCCCGTCGATGGCGGTGGAGCGCGCGGTGCTCGGGCGGAGTTTGAGGGCGCGGAGCGTTTCGTGGGTGGAGGCCAGAACCTGCTCGGGTGGGTAGTCGAAGCCCTGGTAGGCCATGTGAGGGTACTTGAGGGTGCTCACCGGCAAGTTGACGCTCGCGGAGGTTTCACAGCCGGCGGCGGTGAGCAAGGTGGCGGCGAGGACCAGAGCGGTGATCAGAGACAGGAGCTTGGTGGCCTGACGCATGGGACTGGGTCTCCGTCGGGGTTCGGCCGACCCGTTCGGGAAGATCGTCGGGGTCGGGGGCGGACGCGCTGGGGTCGGCGCCGGCCGGGGCGGCGCGGCATCACGTTTTGGTCATCGGCCATCGGCGGGTCGATGCGTGAAAACCCGCTGGGCCTTGCCCCCCGCGCCGCGGCGCAGATGCTCTACAATCCCGCCTCGTGAGGAATCGCAAGCAACGTGCCATGCGGAGTCGCGGATGAGCGTGAACAAGGATCAGTCCCCCCGTCCCCGGCCGGTCGTGCTCATCGTGCGCGACGGGTGGGGCTGCAACCCCCACCCGGAGCACGACGGCTTCAACGCGGTCAAGCTGGCGAAGACGCCCGTGGATGATCGCCTGCGGGCCACGTACCCCACGACGCTGATTCACACCAGCGGCGAGGATGTCGGTCTGCCCGAGGGCACGATGGGCAACAGCGAGGTCGGGCACCAGAACCTGGGCGCCGGGCGCGTGGTCGATCAGGAATCGGTGCGGATCACCAAGGCCATCCGCGAGGGGGCGTTCTTCACCAACGAGAAGCTGGTGGGCGCGGTGCGCGGGGCGCAGTCGCGGGGCAGGACGGTCCACCTGATGGGCATCGCCTCGGATGCGGGCGTCCACGGGCTGATGGACCATCTCTACGCGTGCCTGGAGCTGTGCAGCCGCGAAGGTCAGGAGAAGGTCGCGCTGCACCTCTTTACGGACGGGCGGGATTCGGGGCCGTTCTGCGGTCGGGATTACGTGCGACAGATCGAGGAAACGTGCGCCGAGATCGGCGTGGGGAAGGTGGCGACGATCTGCGGGCGGTATTACGCGATGGACCGCGACAATCGCTGGGAGCGCGTGGAGAAGGCGTACAACGTGCTGACCGGCCGGGCGAAGGACGCGCCGCTGTTCACATCGGCGGCACTGGCGATCGACGAATACTACAACCACCCGACGACGGGCAGCCAGCACGGTGATGAGTTCATCACCCCGCGTCTGGTCGGGCCGGAGCCGCACCGCACGCGCATCATCGACGGCGACGCGGTGATCTTCTACAACTATCGCGGCGATCGGCCGCGCGAACTTGTCAAAGCGTTCGTGCTGGAGGATGGGACGTGGGCGATGATGCCCTCCTCGCCGGACACCGGCAGGCGCGGCTTCGACCGCGGGCCGAAGCTGGAGCTGACGTTCGTGACGATGAGCGCCTACGAACAGGGACTGCCGGTGGATGTGGCGTTCATCAAGCCGCCGAAGATGACGAACATCGGCGGGGAGTACCTGAGTCTGCTGGGGATGAAGCAGTTCCGGTGCGCGGAGACGGAAAAGTTCCCGCACGTGACGTTCTTCTTCAATGACTACCGTGAGCAGCCGTTCGAGGGTGAATCGCGCAAGATGGCGCAGTCCCCGAAGGTCGCGACCTACGACCTGATGCCTGAAATGAGCGCGGTGGAGGTGACGGGTTACGTGCTTGAGGCGATCGCAGGCGGGGAGATGGATTTCATTCTCGTCAACTTCGCCAACGGCGACATGGTGGGGCACACGGGCAAGCTCGACGCGGCGATCCAGGCGGTTCAGATGGTGGACGGCTGCGTGGGGAGGATCGTGGACGCGACGTTCGCCAGGGGCGGCGCGCTGATCGTCACGGCGGACCACGGCAACGCCGAGCAGATGTGGGATCCGGCGACGAACCATCCGCACACCGCGCACACGCTCTATGATGTGTATCTCACGGTGGTGGACGACCGCCACCTGGGCGCGAAGCTGCGAGAAGGAGGACGACTGGCGGACGTTTTCCCGACGATTCTCAGGCTGATGGGCGTGAAGCAGCCCGAGGAGATGACCGGCGAATCGCTCCTTTAGGACGGTCGGCGCACTTCCGGGGTGGGCATATCGCGGCTTATGGCGTTTGATCCCCTGTTCATTCTCGTGCCGCTCTGGAGCTTGTGGCTGACGCAGGTGCTGCTGTCGGCGCTGCTGGCGTGGAAGCTCCACCGCATCCTCGGGCAGGAGCAGAAGACCAGGTTCATGGACTTCCAACCCCGCGCGACGGTGATCGTCCCGTTCCGCGGGGTGGACAGCGACCTTCCCGCGGTCGTGCGATCGTTCTGCGAGCAGGAATATCCGGACTACCGGCTGATGTTCATTGTGGATTCGACGCACGATCCCGCGCACAAGGTGCTTCAGCAGGAGGTGGCGCGGTATCCGGCGCACCAGGTGGAGATTCTGGTGGCGGGGGCGGCGTCGATGAACGAGGGGCAGAAGATTCATAACCAACTCTACGCGATCGACCTCCTCGAAGACCGCTGTGACGACTCCGAGGCGTGGGTCTTCGCCGACAGCGACGCGAAGGTCAACCCACAATGGCTCGCGAGGCTCGTTCGCCCGCTCGTGCAGACGAAGGTGACCGGCGTGGTGACGGGATACCGCTGGCTGATCCCCAAAGGCGGCGCCTGGGGAGGCTTCTGGACGCACATCGCAAGCATCCTCAACGCCTCGGTCGCGAGCCTCTACGCGCGGGCGAAGTTCGTCCGCGCCTGGGGCGGGTCGATGGCGATCCTGGTCGGCACCGCCCGGCGGATCAAGCTGCGCTCATACCTCGTAGGCGCGCTGACCGATGACTACCAGTTCAGCAAGGCCTGCGCCGATCACGGCCTGCGCGTCTACTTCGTCCCGCAGTGCCTGGTGGCGACGACGGTGTCGTTCAAGCGGCCGTCGTTCTTCAACTTCGCCCACCGGCAGTACCTCATCACCCGCATCTATGCCCTGAAGCTCTACCTCTGGGCCCTGGGACTGACCACGCTCTACCTGGCGGGGTTTGTCAGTGCCTGGGCGTACCTGATCACGGCCATCATGCATGAATACGAACCCTGGCGGCAACGGCTGGTCATCACGGTGATGGCACTGGTGTTCGTGCTCAACCTGTGGCGATCCAACCGCCGTTCCGCGGCCATCAAACGGGCGTTCGGCCGGGATGTCCGCCGCCAGATGCGCGTGACGATGTTCTACGATCGGTTCTTCACCTGGCTGTGGATGACCATCCACTGGATCGCGGTGACATCCTCGATGTTCAGCGGATCGATGGAGTGGCGAGGGATCTACTACCGCATCTACGGCCCGCAGGACATCCGCCGGATGAACCGGGGCTAGCTGGCGGTTGGCGGATGGCCGATAGCGGAGAGTGAAGAGGCAAGCGGTGGCTGGGGGCCGCCGCGGCGACCGCTGCCCCAGCAACCCGCAACACACAACTCACAACGCACAACGCACAACACTTCAACGCTCCTCGATCGGGTACGACCAGCGTGACAGCCGGCCGACGATGCGCGTCGGGAGCAGCGCGGTCTGGCGCACGTTCGAGTAGAGGCTCATCGTCATGATGCGCAGGGCGTCACGGGTCGGCGCGGCCGAGGGTTCGTGGATCGATATGGCCCACAGGACGGTGATGATCCGAAGCACCGTGGAACCGGCCAGCAGAACGTGGTGGTAGGTGCAGTCGAACCCTAAACCGGTGTACCGCCAGTCGTGGAGCTGACGGGCCACCACCGCCGCAATCAGCCCCGACAGGATGCCCCCCATGGCCACGGCGATGCTGTTGGCGACAATATACCCCGACCCCCCGCCCCCGGAAGTGCCCCCGGAAGTGCCCCGGGAAGCGCCCCCGGAAGCGCCCCCGGAAGCGCCCCCGGAAGTAGAACCAGAGGCCTTCGCGCTGTGCGGCGTTTCGCTCGCGGCCTTGGCGGCGCGGTGTTTGCGGCGGCTGCCGTGTGGGCGGACCATCGCGAGGATGACGTTGAAGTTGGCGATCTCCCACCCCGGCCAGGCGAGCATTCCGATCGCCGCGACCGCGAACGCGGGCCAGATCGCATCCGGACGGGCGATCAGCCATCCGGCCGACCCGGTAATCATCATCGCGGTGGTGATGACCAGGACTGGCTTTCTTCCGACCCTATCCACCAGCCGTCCCCACCCCTTGTACGCCACGAGCTGAAAGATCAGCGGAACCACCAGCAGCAGAAGATTGGCCCGCCAGTTGTCGAGCCTCAGCTCCTCGAAGAAAAACAGCCAGATGTACTGCCCGATGAACCCCACCGAGAGGTTGAACGTGAAGTTCATCGCCAGGAAGCGCCGGAAGTTGCCGTCCGCCAGCGGGCGGGTGAACATCTCCTTCCAGCTTTCGCGGTGGGGGCTGGGGGGTGATTCGACCGCGCTCATACGACGGAACATCTGGATGTCCAGAACCCCGAACAATCCGGCGATCGCGATGATGAGGCTCGAGACCTTCAGCAGCGTGTGCGCATCGAACGGCTGAGCGCGTTCGGCCAGGTCCAGCGAATACCCGATCACCAGCGACACGAACAGCGCCACCGACCGCCCCACCAGCCGGGCGGAGCTGACGAACCTACCCCGCACGCGCCGGGGAATCAGCTCGGCGGTCCAGTTCATCGCGGAGGGCGCGCCGAGGTGCTCGCCCATCCACGCCATCGCCAGGAACAGGATCAAGAGCGGCCACCACCATTCCTGCCGCCCCGGGAGCACCCACGGGACGGCTGCGGCCGCCACCCACATCGTTCTGCCCAGCGTGTAGCACACCAGCATCGTCACGCGGCGCCGGCCGAGGGTCTCGAGCCGGTAAGCCGCGGGAATCTGAAGCAGCGACGCGATGAACGGGAGCGCCGCGATGATCCCAAAGACATACTCAGGCGTGCCCAGCGAGATCTGATACCGCGCCATGGCCGCGCCCGAGATCGAATACATCCACACCGATCCCATCGCCCAGGCCGTGCCCAGCAGACGCAGATCCCGCCGGCGGCGGTCGGAAAGCCGCTGGCTTGACGGCGACGGATCGCCGTAAGCGGGATGGTCGTGGGTGGGGGTCACAGGGGGGAGGGAGGCGTGCGGGGTTTCGCCCCGCAAGTGTCGAGTGCGGGGAGATCGGGTGCAAGTTATAAGGTCCAGGCCGGCCAGGGATCGGCGATCCGCGGTTCGGTTCTCTGTCATCGGTCAACCGGTTCGAGCGGTTCGAGTCGGCGCCCTCGCCCCCCGCTGGCCGCGTTCGGCGAATCTCCCTATCCTTTGCCGCATGGCCGAGACGGGTTCCTCCATCCCGACAAATGCCTCCACCGAGGCCGCTGACGAGACCCGGCTGGTGCAACGGCTCCAGCAAGGCGACGGCTTGGCGTTCGAGACGATGATCCGTGCCTACGGCGGGCGTCTGCTGGCTGTGGCCCAGCGCATCGTGCGTCAGGATGCCGACGCCCAGGATGCCTTCCAGGACGCGATGCTCCAGGCTTACCGCAACATCGGCAAGTTCCAGGGGGACTCGAAGCTCAGCACCTGGCTGCACCGGATCGTGGTCAACGCCGCCCTGATGAAGCTGCGTGCCCAGCGTCGCCGGCCGGAAACCCCCGTGGATGACCTGCTCCCGAAGTTTGACGAGCGCGGCCACTGGGAAGCCTTCACCCCCCGCTGGACGCGGACCGGCCGGGATGATCTTGAGGATCAGGAAACGCGGGAGATCGTCCGGCGGAGGATCGAAGAGCTGCCCGACGGGTACCGTACCGTCCTGCTGCTTCGGGACATCGAAGAACTGGACACCGCCGAGACCGCCCGCCTTCTGGAGATGACCGAAGGCGCGGTCAAGACCCGCCTGCACCGCGCCCGCCAGGCGCTGCGGGCTTTGCTGGAAGCCGATTTCGCTGAGGACGCCGCATGAATTGCCGAGAGTGTGTCGAGTTTCTGATGGCGTACTTGGACGGCGAACTGCCGGCCGATCAGGCCGCGCACTTCGAGGTCCACCTCGAGAAATGCCCGCCGTGCAAGACCTATCTCGAGACCTACAAGCGCACGGTTGAACTGGAAAAAACCCTCGGAAAGTCGCTTTGCGGCACACTTCCCAAGGTTCCGGAGGAACTGATCGCGGCGATATTGAAGGCGAAGGGGGAACAGGGCAATCGCATTTGAATCTGCCGGGGCAGCACTTTCAGCAGGTCGTCGTGGTCCCCGCCGCAACGCAGGCGTTTGGTTTGGGAGCCGATCTTGAGGCTCTTCTCGCCCTGAGCAGGGCCTGGCTCAGACGGCCCATGCGACTGAGGGTTTTCGCGCCATGGTGCTGATGCTGGGGGTGGATCGACAGACGGTCTCGAACCAGGTCCGTGCGGCGCGTCCGCCAAACGGGGCGGGTTCAAAACCCCGCCAGGCATGGGGGCGCGCCCACCGGGTCCGGGGCGCCCCCGGAGGAAGTGGTGGGAAATGCGGGATAGAACCTTGAACCCTGCTCATGGACGCCCCGGTTCCACCAGCCCCCGGAGCGACTCGGGCACACGGGCGTCGCGCTGCGACGAGCCCGGCTGCGGCCCTGTTTGCGCTGGTACGATCGGCCGCGAGGCGTACAACGCATCCACAC
>JBGTFI010000197.1:0-6517 GCA_041747335.1 Phycisphaeraceae bacterium
TGCTCTGGCCCTGGCGCAAACCCCGACTCACCCCCGCCGACCTGGGCTACGACTATCACAGCCACCTCCTGCCGGGGGTCGATGACGGCGTGGCGAGCGACGACGAGGCGTTCGACGCGATCGAGGCGCTGCGCGCCGCGGGGTATCGCGGGGCCGTCGTCACGCCCCACATCTATCCTGATGCGTACCGGAACACCGAGGCATCGCTCCAGGCCCGTTTCGCGGAGTTCGCCCCGCGGGCGCGGGAGCGGTTCCCTGATTTCTCGCTGGTTCTGGCGGCGGAGTACCTGCTTGATGACCGCTTTCTGCGACGGCTTTCGGATGAACCTGAGCAGCTCCTGACGGCAGGCGGGGCCCATCGTCTGCTGCTGGTGGAGCTCCCGACGATGTACCAGCCCGCGGAACTCTGGCCGATGCTCGATCACTGCCGCGCGATCGGCGTTCACGCGGTCATCGCGCACATCGAGCGATACCGGTATCTTTTCAGCGAGGGCAAGAGTCCACTGGCGAGTATCGAACCCATGCGACAGGCCGGAGCGCTTATTCAGATGAACCTCACCGCGCCGGTCGGACGGTATGGCCCGACCATCCGCAAGGCCGCCCGACTGCTGTGGCAGGGGGGTATGGTGGACTTGCTTGGGAGCGACCTGCACCAGTCGCGCGGAGCGGAGCAGCGCCTGGGTGCGGGATGGCGATACCTCGGCAGCACGGGCGGCCGATTCGACACAACCTGGCACCAGGCCCTTGAAGCAGGTGAGACCTGACCCTCGTGCCTCAATCCTCCGATGCAGGGTTCCGGTTGCCGCTTCGCCCCCTCGGTCCTAGAATCGAACGGTCGATCCCTCGTCTGAAAGGGGTGAGCCTTGAAACGCACGTGCGATCGGTGCCAGAACCCCGCGACGCACCACTCGGTGGAGATCATCAAGGGGCAGAAGATCGAAAAGCACCTCTGCGACGCCTGCGCCGCCGAAGAAGGGTACGCGCCGGCCGCCGCTCACACCCCCGTCAACGAGCTTCTCAACAACTTCATCAAAAGCCACAGCGGCGCGCCGACGAAGAAGGATCTGACCTGCGAGGTGTGCGGGCTGAGCTACACACAGTTCCGCGAGAAGAGCCTTCTCGGTTGCCCGCAGTGCTACAGCGCGTTCGAGTCGATGATCGATCCGCTGCTCGAGCGCGCGCACGAGGGCGGTTCGCACCACCTGGGCAAGGTTCCCCGCCGCGCGGGCGCCGGAGAGCAGCGCCAGGCGCAACTGCTGCACATGCGAAAGCGCCTCTCCGAAGCCGTCAGCCGTGAGGATTACGAGCTCGCCGCGCGGTTGCGCGACGACATCAACCAACTCGAAACCGACCTTTCCTCATCCTCATCATGATCGGAAGCGACAGCATCGATCACGCAGGCGAATGGCTGCGCGGCACCGGCCCCGACAGCGATGTGGTCATCTCCAGCCGCGTGCGCCTGGCGCGCAACCTTGGCGGGTTCCCCTTCGTCAATCGCGCCACGAAGCGTCAGCGGTCTGCCATCCTCGAACGCTGCCGCGAGTTCGTCACCAGTTCGCGCCTGGCTGACGGGGTGAAGTGGATCGAACTGACGGAAAGCACCCCCATCGACCGCCAGTGGCTCGTGGAGCGCCATGTCATCAGCCGGCAGCACGCCCAGGACAACCGGGAAACGCCCCGCGGCGTGGCCATCGACGCCGATGAGACCTTCGCCATCATGGTCAACGAGGAGGACCATCTGCGCATCCAGGTGCTACGCTCGGGGATGCAGCTGGGCGAGGCCTTCAACCACATCAACCGCATCGACGATGAGCTTGAGGAGCGTCTGGACTTCGCCTACTCCCGCAAGTACGGATACCTCACCGCGTGTCCGACCAACGTCGGCACGGGCATCCGCGTGAGCGTGATGCTGCACCTTCCGGCGCTCAAGCTCACCGGCGAGATCGACAAGGTCCGCCGCGCGGCCCGCGACATGCACCTGGCGGTGCGGGGGATGTTCGGCGAAGGGTCCGAGGCGCTGGGGGACTTCTACCAGATCTCCAACCAGACGACCCTGGGCAAGAGCGAACCGGAGATTCTTTCGGATTTCCAGCACACGGTCGTTCCGCAGATCGTCGCCTATGAGAAGCAGGCGCGGCAGGCGCTGGCCACCCATCGCCCGGCCCATCTCGACGACAAGATCTGGCGCGCCTGGGCCATCCTCACCCACGCACGCGTCATCAGCGCCGAGGAGACCCTCGCCCTCCTGAGCCACCTGCGCCTGGGCGCGAACCTCGGCCGCATCGACACCGTCGATGTCCGAGTCCTCAACGAACTGCTCCTGCTCACCCAGCCGGCCCACCTCCAGAAAATCGTCGGCGCCGAAATGGACCCCCAACAGCGCCGCCAGGCCCGCGCCGACCTCCTCCGAAGGCGGCTGGGCACGCGGTAAAGAAAGACATCGCCGATTTGCCGATCGCCGATTGCTCAGTGGCAGACGTTGTGTAGTATGGATCGCGCAGGCGATCGGGATAAGGATTTCACTCGGAAATCGGAAATCCCTCCCCCCGGGGCGTACGGAAAGGAGCCATTCCTGCATGGGACTACGACAGGACATCCTCAGAGAGCCGGTCTCCGAGCTGGTGCTGCGCGAGCTGATCGCCCTCAAACCCGGCGACACGGTGCGCCGCGCCGTGGCGAAGATGCGCGAGAAGAAGCTCGGGTGCGTCGTCGTCGTCGATGCCGACGGCAGGCCGCTGGGCAAGTTCACCGAGCGCCTGCTCATCAAGCTCCTGCTGGCCGGTCCCCAGCGTCTGGAAGAGCCCGTCGCCTCGCACATGGCCGCGGTCTGGGGCACGATCAAGCTCACCGACCCCATCGCCAAGGCCATCCGCGTCATGCAGGATAAATCCCTGCGCTTCCTCATCGTCCTCGAGTCCGACGGCCGAGCCGTCGGACTCACCGGGCAGCGCGGGCTGATGGAATACATCGCCGACCACTTCCCCCGCGCCGTGAAGGGGCAGACGATGGACTCGAAACTCTACATGGACCAGCGCGAAGGAGCATGAAGATGCCCAAACGACCCCGTCGCGATCCCGAACCCGGGGAGTTCGAGGATCCGCTTAGCAATTACGATCCTCCGGAATACGGCGACGACCTCGAACGCTCACTCCTCACCGACAACATCGGCGTGTTCAGGACCACGCCCATCGCGACCATCCCCCCCAGCGCCACCATCCACACGGCGATGAAGATGATGGACGAGCTGGGCGTGGCCTGCCTGATGGTCGTCGCCGGCGAGCACCTCATGGGCGTCTTCTCCGAGCGCGACGTCCTCAACCGCGTGGCCGACGACTATGACAAGCTCAGGGACCGCCCTGTCTCGGAGGTGATGACCGTCGATCCCTCCTGCGTTCACGACACCGCCAGCCCCGCGAAAGCGCTCAACCTCATGGCCGTAGGGGGCTTCCGCCACGTCCCCATCCTCAGCGCCGACGAAAAACTCGTCGGGGTGCTGGGGCCGAGGCGGGTGATCTCGTACATCCAGAAACACTTCGACAAAGAAACGGCGTAGGTCCGGCTGTGCCGGACAGAATAGAAGTCGGATTGAGCGAAGCGGAGGCGCCTTTCTTCTAAGCATCATCCACTCGAACCTTCGACATGGATACTCCCAGAAGTAACCTGGCACGAGGCGTGGCACTGGGCACACTCCTGGGCGCGCTACTTCAGCTTGGTGGGTACCTGATGGTGCGCGGCGACGGCTCGGAGTACGGCTGGGTGATGTTCGTGCTTGTCCCGTTTGTTTCTGGTTTTGCCGTCGCGGCGGTCGTTCGTTATCCTCTTCGGATTCTGGCGTGTTGTCTGGCGGGTGGCGTCCTCACGTTCTCCGTACTCCTGTTCACCGGCTGGGAGGGGATCATCTGCTGCATCATGTCCACGCCGCTCATGGCGACGGGCGTCGCGATTGGCGCATTCTTCGGCTACATGGCGCGCGGACGGCTCATCGACCAGATGGCCGCTCCGGGGAAGGCGAGTATGATGATCGTTCTCGCCTGCCCTCTGCTCATTGCGGCGGCGGACCATGTCGAGCGGCCGTACCGTTCCATTCAGCAGCGCGAGGTGTTCACCACTGAGACACTTGTCGCGGCCCCACCAGACAGAACATGGGAACTGCTGGCACGGATGGCGCATCTTGATGGTGATCGCCCGTTCCTGCTGCGAGTCGGCCTGCCCGTGCCGATTCGTTGCGAATTGGACCGTGCGGCCATAGGTGGACGCAGAGTCTGCTATTTCGATAGCGGGATCATCGCCCAGGAGATCACCGATTGGCTCCCTCCCTCGACCATGGGCCTGCGCGTGACCGAATGCACCCTGCCTGGGCGTCACTGGCTCACGTTCATTGATGCGAGCTACGAATTATCCGCCGTGGGAACCCAGACGCGCGTCGTGCGCCAGACAACCATCGGCACCCGACTCTACCCGCGCTGGTACTGGCGTCCCCTGGAGCGGTGGGGTGTCGCATCGGAACACGAGTTCGTGTTGGCAAGCCTTCGAAGATCGGCGGATGAACCCTGAATAGGCCGGTCAAGCCATCAGCGTGGTAGGGTGCGTTGAGTCCGCGAAACGCACCGCTGCCGTTTACGATTCACCATGCACCGTCGCCCCGCCATCATGGGTACACCATGGGGCGGGGGACACGCCGCGCTTGACGTAACCGTGAAGCGATTTGAGCTCCCCCCGTCTAAACGGGCGCGGGGGTTCGATGGGCCCCCTTCACCCCAACTCCCCGATCACCATCCCCCCCACCTCATCCGTCCCCATCCCAGGGCGGTCGATCGACTTGCCCTCGAACTTCGGGCACACCCGCATCACCGCCGCCTCAAGCTCCCTGCCCGCGGCCGAGAGCTTTTCATCCTTCTTCACCAGCCCGGTCTGCTCCAGCAGCATCGCCATCGAGAGGATGGCCGCGATCGGGTTGGCGATGCCCTTGCCCGCGATGTCCGGGGCTGAGCCGTGGACCGGCTCGAACATGCTCGGCGCCGCCCCCGTCGGGTTGAGGTTGCCCGAGGCCGCGATGCCCATGCCCCCCGCGATGGCCGCGCCGAGGTCGGTGATGATGTCCCCGAACATGTTGGTGGTCACGATCGTGTCGTAAATCTCCGGCCGCGCCACCATGTACATGCAGCACGCATCCACGTGGTGATACTCGCGCTTCACATCGGGGTATTCCGCGCCCACCTCCTCAAACACCCGCATCCACAGGTCGTGCGCGAACGTCAGCACGTTGGTCTTGCCCACCAGTGTCAGCTTCTTCTCCCGGCCGCGGGCGCGGCAGAGGTCATACGCATACCGCACACATCGCTCGACGCCCATGCGCGTGGCGATCATCTCCTGCGTGGCCACCTCGTGCGGCGTGCCCTTGCGCAGAAATCCGCCGACGCCGCAATAAAGATCCTCCGTGTTCTCGCGCACCACCACGAAGTCGATGTGCTCGCTGGTCTTGCCCGCCAGAGGCGTGGCGACCCCCGGAAAGAGCTTCACCGGCCGCAGGTTGATGAACTGGTCCAGCTCGAATCTCAGCTTCAGGAGCAGTCCGCGCTCAAGTACGCCTGGGGGCACGTCCGCCCTGCCCACCGCGCCCAGGTAGATCACGTCGTAATCCTTCTTGAGCTTGCGCAGCTCCTCCTCGGTGATGACGACCTTCTCGCGCAGGTATCGTTCGCCGCCGTAGGGCAGCGGGTCGATGCGGTACGTGAACCCATGCCGCCCCGCGAGCTTTTCCAGGCAGCGCACGCCCTGGGCGCAGACCTCCGGGCCGATGCCATCCCCGCCGATCAATGCAATCCTCAACATATTCTCTGCCTTCATCCAGGTAAGGGAAGGGCGATAACCTAGCGGAAGGTACGTAGGGGGTCCAATGGGGATCAAGATCGGTGGGGCGGGCGTCTCGCCCGCCATTGCGGCGAAGCCGCAAGCACTTCCCGAGGCGGAGCCGCCGGGTGCTGCGTACACAGGCCTTCGGCCTGATGGCGGGCGAGACGCCCGCCCCACTGATCCATCATCTTGCGCCCCTCCTCGAATCCTCTGTCGATATGATCTCGAGCATGCCCCCGCGGATCTCCCTGTGCATGCTGGCGATGAATGAGGCCGACAAGATCCGCCACGCCCTCGAATCCGCCCGGCGCTGCCCGTGGTGCGATGAGATCATCGTCTTTGATTCCGGCTCCACCGATGAGACACCGGCCATCGCTCGCGAACTGGCCGACCGCGTCGAGCACCAGCCGTGGGAGAACTTCGCCGCGAACCGCCAGAAGCTCCTGGCCGCGGCCCGCAACGACTGGGTCTTCATACTCGACGCGGATGAGGAGATCGGCCCATCCCTCGCGGCCGAAATCGCATCGCTGCCCGATGAGGCGTTCACCCGCCACGCGATGTTCACCATGCCGCGGCGCAACTACCTCCTGGGCCGGCATGTGCGCGCCTGGGGGCCGGACCGCGTCGCCCGCCTGCTCGATCGCACCCGCGTGCGCTGGCCGCA
>JBGTFI010000198.1:0-4788 GCA_041747335.1 Phycisphaeraceae bacterium
GGGGCATGACCTCGCACGCGGCCGTCGTCGCCCGCGGGTGGGGCCGATGCTGCGTCGCGGGCGCCGGGGAGATCGAGATTCACGAAAAGCAGCGTAAGATTACCGTCAAGGGCAAGACCCTCACCTGGAAAGACACCATCAGCCTCGACGGTTCGACGGGCGAGGTCATGGCCGGGGAAGTGCCGACCAGCACGCCGACGCTTTCGGGCGACTTCTCGACGGTGATGAAATGGGCGGACAAGCACCGGACGCTGAACATCCGCACCAACGCCGACACCCCCGAAGACGCCCAGCGCGCCCGCGACTTCGGCGCCGAGGGCATCGGGCTTTGCCGCACCGAGCACATGTTCTTCGAGGGCGACCGCATCCGCGCCATGCGCGAGATGATCCTCGCGGAGACCGAAAGCGATCGCCGCAAGGCGCTGGCCAAGCTGCTGCCCTACCAGCGAGAGGACTTCATCGGCATCTTCACCGCGATGGCCGGGCTGCCGGTGACCATCCGCCTGCTGGACCCGCCGCTGCACGAGTTCCTCCCCCACGACCCCGACAGCCAGAAGGAACTCGCCAACCACTTGGGCATCTCACCGGCCAAGGTCAAGTCCCGCGTCGCCCAGCTCCACGAAGCCAACCCCATGCTCGGCCACCGCGGCTGCCGACTCTCCGTGACCTACCCCGAAATCCTCGAAATGCAGGTCACCGCCATCGTCGAAGCGACCATCGAGTGCAAGAACAGGAAAGTGAGCGCCAAGCCCGAGATCATGATCCCCCTGATCGGCACCGCGAAGGAACTCGAGCTGCTGCGAGGCCTCACCGAGCAGACCATCGCCCAGGTCAAGAAGGATAAGAAGTTCACCGGCAAGCTCGACATCGCCATCGGCACGATGATCGAGATTCCCCGCGCGGCCCTCACGGCCGACGAGGTCGCCCGTCACGCCGACTTCTTCAGCTTCGGCACCAACGACCTGACCCAGATGACCTTCGGCTACAGCCGCGACGATGTCAACACCTTCCTCCCGGACTACCTCAACAAGGAAATCCTCGAACGCGACCCCTTCCAGAGCCTCGACACCACCGGCGTCGGCCAGCTCGTCGAGATGGGCGTCGCCAAGGGCCGGAGCGTCAACAAGGACCTCAAGGTCGGCATCTGCGGCGAACACGGGGGCGATCCGGCATCCATCGTCTTCTGCCACAACGTCGGGCTGAACTACGTGAGCTGCTCGCCCTTCCGCGTGCCGATCGCCCGCCTCGCGGCGGCGCAGGCGGCGCTGGGGTGAATTGAAGCGGGGGATCCGTGAATTGCTCGAACCCGCCGCCGCGAGGCGGCGGGTTTTTGTTTGTGGGCGCCGGGTGGCTGGGGCAAAGGCTCGGCGTGCCCCAGCGGCCGCACCCGCGATGGGGTGATAGAATGGAAATTGACCCATCGCCCCCCCCATGCCCGAAAAGTTTGACGGCCAATACCGCGCTTTTCCCACCACCCACTGGTCGCTTGTCGGCCAGGCGGGCAGGGAGGATCCGCTTGCCCGGCAGGCGGCGCTCGCGGCGTTGCTGACGCGCTACACCCCGGCCCTGCGGGCGTACCTGGTCCGCAAGAAGGGCCTGACGCACGACCGCGCCGAGGATCTGGTCCAGAGCTTCCTGGCGGACAAGGTGCTGGAGAAGGACCTGATCGCCTCGGCGGACCGCTCGCGCGGCAAGTTCCGCACGTTTCTACTGACCGCGCTGGAACGCTACATCATCAGTGTCCACCGCTACGAGACGGCGAAGAAGCGCAGCGGCGGGGAACTGGCGGACCTGGCTGCCTGCGCAGAACCGGCTGGGGGCGAGCAGGGGCCGGATGATGTCTTCGATATCGCCTGGGCCAGGCAGGTGCTCTCCCAGGCCCTCGACCGCATGAGAATCGAGTGCGAGGAGCGAAAGCGCCCCGACATCTGGGGTGTCTTCGAGGGAAGAGTCCTCAGCCAGACGCTCGGCCAGGGAAGCCCGCTCGATTACGACACCATGGTCGAGCAGTTCGGTCTGGCGTCCCCGGCGCAGGCGTCGAACGTCCTCATCACCGCCAAGCGCATGTACGCCCGGCACTTGCGAGAAGTCGTCGGGGAGTACGCCGCCGGGGAACAGGCGATCGAGGAGGAAATCCAGGATCTGCACAAGATTCTCGCCCGGTCGCGCACGGCCGAGTGACCTTTCGCGTAACCCAGGCGGGGAGGTGATCCCCTGGGAACCGGTTTGTGCCTGAGAACCCGATCGACGAAGGCCATCCCCGCACCCTCGCGGAACTGATGAAGCTGTCCGATCCCGCGCACGTCCACTGGCAGGCGGACGATCTGGCGGCGATCATGGCCCACCAGCTCCGCGCGAGCCTGGTGTTCGACCTGTCCCGCTGCGATCACGATGTGCGCGAGCGCATTCACCAGGCGCTGCTCGAGGACGGCGCGAACCTGCTGACCTTCGGGGATCTGCTGCACCACCCCAGCCCGCCGGCGGACCTGCTGCGCCTGGTCAAGGACTTCGCCAAAAGCCGTTATCAACACCCGGAAGAGCCGCTCCCGCCGCAGGTCGCGACGCTGCTTTACTACGCCGCCATCGCCGCCGCCCGGCTCAAGCTCAGCGAGCGCATCACGGACCTCGCGGACGCGGACTTCATCCCCGGCCTGCAATGGGCCGTCCGGCAGACGTGGATCGATCCGCCGCTTCGACAGATGCTCGGCGCCTGCCTCCAGGCCGTGCAGGGACGAGAGACCAAGTGACTTCGGCCTCAACGTTCCTCCACGCCCGGCCAACCGGCGGGGAGGCGAAAGCGGGCGTCTCGAACCGGCGCGGGCTTGCCCGACAGCACTTTCTGCAAAGTGCTGAGAAACGCCCGCTCCGCCTGGGCGTCCCCGAAGTGCCCTACGCGCACCGCGGCCATGACTTCACCGGGACCGGCCGCCCTCGCAACGATCTCGGCCGTGCGCCCGTTGGGCAGGAGCGCCGCGGCATGAACCACCTCCCGCCGCGCATGCTCCGGTAGTTCCGATCCCTCAATGGACGCCGCTTGCTCCCGCACGTGCAGCCGCCCCCATCCGGTTCGATCGATCGCCCGCCCGACATCCACCGCCAGCGCATCGGTCCGACCCTGAAGCCTCGACGTGCTCGCCCCTTCCGGCGACGCGGTGACCAGCGCCTCGCGCGACACACTCACCCCGCGCGCGGCGTCCACGGCCGCCAACCCTCCCGCCGACCCGCAACCGCCCAGCGCCCCCAGCACCCCCCCGCACACCCACCACATGACACAACGAACAATCATCACCAGCCCCAGCGCATCCGTCCCGGCCGATTCAGTATCGACGCTGAACCCTTGCCTTGGACTTTGAACTTTGGACCTTGGACTATCGCCTCCCCCACCTCGGCACAAACCTCCCCGTCCGTTTCATGTACTGCCGGTAATCTTCCCCGAACACCCTCTCAAGATGTCTTTCTTCGTTGCGGGCCTTGAGGTTCATGAAAACCAGATGCAGCCCCGCCACCAGCGCCATCGGCCAGATCGGGACCACCACGGCCGTACAAACCACCAGCAGAACGCTCAGCGCATAAATCGGATGCCGCACCCAGCGGTAGGCTCCGCCGGTGACAAGCTCCGCGCGGTCGTCCGGGACGACCCCGATGCGCCAGTTCCTTCCCATCTTCGCCCAGCAGGCGATGGTGAGCGCCAGCGCCCCCGCTGCCGCGACCGCCGCCATCCACCGCACCGCCAGAAACCCAATATGCTCGAATACCCCCGGCGGCACCAGGTGAAACGCCGGCCGATCCGCCACCGAGGGCAGCGCCCAGGGCGGATTGTCCTGCGTCGCCGCCAGAATCGGAAAGACCACCCAGCACACGATCAGCGGCGCCCACGCCACCCACATCAGGCGCTCCAGGTGCTCAGCCGGGATGAACCCCGCCGACGCCGCCCCCCAACGACGCGCCAGCGCGACCATCACCAGCACCCCCATCCAATAGGCGGCGATGACGGCAACCACGAGAATGACCGGGCCATCCCACACCCCCACAGCATAACGCCCGCCCCGCCGAAAGCCTCAGTCCCACACCGCGCTTCGCCGAAGCGACCGCTTCACTTCCGTGATGACGACTTCCTGCACGTTGTCATCGTTGTCGATGTTGAAGTGATCCAGGTTCGCATACCGGCCGGTCGGGTCGTTCTCCCTCAGGTCATAGTTCACCAGTTGAGTCCGGGGATCCTCGGTGTTCACCGCGACCCCTCGGAACCACGGCATCCAGTCGGTCGGGGGGTTGGACTTGAACAGGTTGAAGCACCGAACCACGTTGTCGGGCACCACCGGCGGGGTGGTCGGATCCACCAGCACCAGCCCGTCCACCGTCACGCCCTGGTCCCGCAGGTAGCGCGCCAGCCGGACGGCGTCGTCCGCCCCGAAGCTGTGCCCCACCAGCACCAGCGGGCCATCCGGCGGCTCCTTCACGATCCGCTGGCCGACCGCAAGCCACTCCGGACCGGGCATTACCACGCTGTTCACGCCCGCTTTGTGGAGCTTCCTGCCCACCTCATCCATTCCCGTCGACCACCAGTTGAGAAGCCCCCGCAGCAGGTACACACGCCCGTCGTACCGCGCCTCGTGCGGTTCGAGATTGAAATCCCGTCTGCAACCTTCCGCCGTGAGCGCGCACAACAACCCGATCGCCCAGGCCCAGTGAAGGGCTGGGGGGTGTCGTCTTCCGGCTTCCAACGTTGTGTCTTTCTGCCGGCCCATCCGCTTCCCCCGTCACTCCTGCGTCACCGCCACGGGTGCC
>JBGTFI010000199.1:0-14460 GCA_041747335.1 Phycisphaeraceae bacterium
GGCCGACAAACACCCCCTCCCCTAACGCCGCCGAGGCGCTCACCACCGCGCTGGGATGGATCACCGATGCCAGACTTGCACCCCGTGCGCGCGCGGCCTCGATCAACCCCGCCCGTGACTCATTGTTCCCCACCGCCACGATCACCCGCGCGCCCGCCGCCCGCGCCTCATCGCTCGATGCCCTCGCCCATCCCTCGGGAACCTGCGCGTTCGCGTCATCATCGTAAAACAGAACCTCCCCCCAACCGCTCGCCCTGGCCGCTTCCGCAACCACCAGCCCGTGCCCCCCCGCGCCGTACACAATCAGCCTCTCCCCCTTCATGCGCGCGGCTCCTGAACATCCGCCCCCGGAAGTGTCGCCGCACGCACCGGCCGATACTTCTCCCCGATCGACAAATCCCAACCGGGATAACACCGCTCAATCTTCAAGTCCCGAAACTCGCTGCGGCAACGGTAACACACCAGGCAACGTCCCGTCACCAGCAGGATCACCGCGTCGATCGCCACCGTCCCCGCCAGCACCATGATGCTCAGCGCCACCTGCCCCAGCGCGAACAGCACCGTCGCCGCCAGCGCCGCGAGGATCACGATGACCAATCCCAACCGCTGGGGAAAATCCCGCCGCGAGAACAGCTCCCTGCACCCGCACACCGGGCAGCGCCGCAACTGGCCGCGCTCATCCACCGCGCGATCCCACTGTAGCGCCGCCTCGATCGTCCCATCGGGCGACCGCACCACTGCCGGCCGCTCACCGGGCGCGATCTCAGCCTCAAAGAGACGCTCCCGATCGAGATGGTGAACCGCGATCCGCACCCGAACATTGTAACCTCAACCGATCGGGCGGCTGGGATCCGCCTGGGGATTGATCGGGCGCGCCTACCGTTCCGCGGGCGGCTCGATGCGCACGCTGTAATCCGTGCCCATCGCCTGCCCACGGATCATCTGGACGTACTTGACGTGACCATCGAGGAATAGAACATTCATCTGGTCGTGGGTGTTGTGAAACTGCGCATCGACCGGCCGATTGAGCGCCGAGGGAAACCACTGCGCATCCCCCGCGAGCAGCACCAGGCTGTGATTGAGCGTCACATCCGATAACGGCCGCTGCGAGCGCGTCAGGACGATACGCCCGTTGCGCTGCGAAACCGTGGTCTTCTCAATCATGGCAGGGTTGAGCATGTAGCTGTTGCCGTAGAAATCCCACGAACTGTGGCCCTCGGTCATGCTCCGATGGTTGATGTGCTCGATGATCTCCCGATCCTCGGTGCAGGCGAACACCCGTGACCCATGTGAACCACGCTCGGCAAGATCGACGTAGGGATTGAGGGGGCGATGCTTGAGCTCCGGGCCGATGCGCATCATGGATGGGTGCTTTCCGCCATAGAACCACTGCATGTTGCTGAAGAGGACATAGGGGAACTTCTGTTCGTGGTCGTTGAGGTACCCCATCCACCCCACCCCGATCTGCCTCAGATTGCTCGCGCACCCGGCGACCCGCGCAGCCTTGTGCGCCCGAGCCAGTCCCGGCAGCGCCAGCGCCAGTAGCAGCGCGATGATCGCCACCACCACCAGCAGCTCCACCAGCGTGAACCCGCGCAGCCTCACTCCGACTTGCCGCTTCATCCTTTTCACCTCACCATTCTAGCGCCCCACCCCCGGAAACGTCTCCCCCGCAAATAACACTCATCACTCCCAACACACAACGCGCAACCCATAACTCACAGCACCCCAACATGCCCCCCATCCTCCGCATCCTCGATGCCAACGCCAACCGTGCCCGCGAAGCCTTGCGCGTCATGGAGGAATCGGCCCGTTTCATCCTGGACGACGCCCCGCTGACCCAGGAGCTTAAAACCCTCCGCCACGACCTTGCCGCAGCCCTGGCTCCGCTCTCGAACCTCCCCTACCACCGCGACACCCCCGCCGATGTCGGCCGCGAGGCCGCCACCCCCACCGAACACCGACGCGATTCCGCCGCCGAGGTGGCACTGGCCGCCGGAAAGCGCCTTACCGAGGCCCTGCGTTCCCTCGAAGAATACGCAAAAGCCCTGACGGATCAGGTTCCGACCCTCTCCCGCGATCTCGAAACGCTCCGCTACCGCGCCTACACCCTCGACCAGCGACTCACCACCGCCCTCGCCACCGGCCGGGCGCGCCAGTGGCGGCTGTGCCTGCTCCTGACCGAGTCCCACTGCGCGCACCACCCCTGGGAGGCGGTGCTGGAAGGCGCGCTCGATGCGGGCATTGACTGCATCCAGGTCCGTGAAAAAGACCTCGACGCCGGGACGCTTTTCGATCGCGCCCGCGAAGTGGTCCGTCGCGTCGCCCATCGCGCCGCCGTCATCATCAACGACCGCGCGGACATCGCCCTGGCGGCCGGCGCCGACGGCGTCCACCTGGGCCAGACCGACCTGCCCCCCCGCGAAGTGCGCAAGCTCGTCGGCCGCCAGCTTCTCGTCGGCGTCAGCACCTCCAACCTCGACCAAGCCAAGCGCGCCCTCGAAGAGGGGGCCGACTACTGCGGCGTCGGGCCGATGTTTCATACCACCACCAAGCAGAAGGACTTCCTCGCCGGCCCCAATTACCTCCGCGACTACCTCGACTGGAACTGCCTGCCTCACCTGGCGATCGGCGGGATCACGCCCGACAACATTCACGAGCTGGTCGCCGCCGGCGTGCGCGGCATCGCCGTCAGCAGCGCGATCTGCGCCGCCGCCGACCCGGGTCGGGTCACGCGCACACTCCTTGGCGTACTGAATCGCACGACCATCTGACAAGAAAAATCCCACGGAAGTCCGCGTTTGCGGACCTCCGTGGGTTACCCCCGGGTTCCTCCCACTTCTCTTTCAAGGCCGCGGGCGCCTCAGGGCCTCCGCCCGCCGCCGCGTCCCCCGCCGCGCGAGTCTTCCGTGTAGGTTCCCGGTGCGTAGACCGAGCTGTAATACGCCCCATCGCTTCCCGCCGGGGGAAACTGGCCCCAAGGCGCCGTTCCCAGCCCGTCGATGGACTCCTGCTCGGTGAAGCGCCGGAAGATCGCGTGCCCGTCCGCGAAGTTGTGGATGTTCCCACCGGCATGGAACAGGCCCGGAGCGTCGGCCCACGTCGCCCCGTCGTGACTCGAAAGGCGCGACAGGACCATGATCCACGAGCCAAGATTATCCCGCCGGGAGTCACGCTCCTCCAGGAAAATCATCGTCTTGCCCGGCTGGGGAATCTGGTCGATCGCCTTCGCGGGCCGGAACACCAGTTGCCCGCCCGTTCCCTGACCAAGACCCAGATCCCAGTTCGCCCCGCCGTAGGCGTACGCCGTCATCGAATAACTGCGGATCATCCCCGCCCGGTTCTCGCTGGGGCAGCGATATCCCCCCTCGTCATCGAAGTACTCGAACAGCCGCCCGTTGCGGATCACCTCCTTGCGCTGAAGCTCGGTCGCGTTCCCCGATGTCAGCACATCGATGTCGTTCACCCACACACGCTCCGCGTAGCGATCCGACGCCGGCCAACCCCAGTTGTCCCGGGTTGTCTCCGATCCCACCAGCCGCCCCTGATCATCCGTCGCGAACGCCGCCCACGCCGTCGCGAGTTGCTTCATGTTTGAGAGGCAAAGCGACACGGCCGCCGACTCCTTGGCCTTTCCCAGCGCAGGAAGCAGCAGCGCGATCAGCAGCGCGATGATCGAAATGACCACCAGAAGCTCGATCAGCGTAAAGCCACGTCGAAAAGGGCGTCCGACCATCTCATCACTCTCCTGTTGGGTGTTCCGGAGCATTCCGGGGTGTTGTCGTGGTTTCAAGCGGGGCATCTGCGGGGGGGGGCGTATGGGCAGGGTGGAGGGTTCAACCGACCGGTTCGGCCGGGAACCCGCCGCAATACCAGACGCTCGCGTTGATACCGCGCCCACGCGTAATTGACACTTTCCTGATGGTTTCTTCACGCGGCGACCCTTCAGCGCGCCCGCTAAGCGCTTATGCGAAAGGACCATATAGATTGCATACAACTGATTCTGCCAGCCTTTTTTTGATGGAATCCGATTTCTATCTTGAAAAATCCATCGTATACGATATAATCGCCGGTTCAATGATCGCACCAGCACTCGACAACGGCGAAGTCCCGCCTCCCGAGGAGGTTCTGATCGCACTGCGACGCATCATGCGCGCGATCGACCTCCACTCCCGCGAGCTTTCCCAGCGTTGCGGGTTGACCGGGCCCCAACTCATCATCCTCGCGGCACTCCATCCATCCGACTCCGAGTGTCCGACCATCGGCCGGCTGGCCCGGTCCATCCACCTCTCCCAAGCCACCGTCACCGGGATCCTCACCCGACTCGAAGCTCGCGGGCTGGTCCAGAGGAAGCGCTCCGGGGACGACCGCCGACAAGTCTTCGTCAGCCTGACCGATTCCGGACGCGAAACCCTCGGCCGGGCGCCTTCCCCGCTCCAGGACCGCTTCATCGCCGCCTTCAGCCGTCTTCACGCCTGGGAGAAGCACCACCTGTTGGCAGCGCTTCATCGCATCGTTGAAATGATGGAAGCCGCCGACCTCGACGCCGCGCCCCTGCTCGAAACCGGAGCGATCGATCCCAGTTCGCCGCTCGACGCCCGCGACCACCTGCGATGCGTCACCGATCACGCCTGTCTCCCCGGCGAACCGTAGGCCCACACACCTCCATCCAGGCCGCCCCCCCGCGGGAGCGGCTGCGTTCCACCATGAGCGATCAGGGAACTCTGTCCATTTCACCCCATCCACGAAGGAGAAGCCCAACATGGCGACTCAAACGACCGAACCGTGCTGGCCCGAACGTCTGGCCGCGATGAACACCACCGACCTCGAGATCCGCCTGCCCAACCTGCAACAAGACGACCTCTCCCAGGACGTCGAATGGTGCGAAGTCGAGATCGAAGGCCGACGCCGCAGGGTCCGCTTCCATGACTACCACGAGGTGTACGCCGTCCCCGGCCTGTACGAACGCCTTTTCTATGAAACCCTCGGATGCACCTCGCCGACGCGCGTGGCGGGGCTGCTCGAAGACGTCCTCGACGACTTCGACACCGCGCCCGATTCGCTGCGCGTGCTGGACGTGGGCGCGGGCAACGGGATGGTCGGCGATGAACTGGCCCGGCGCGATGTCACGCACCTGGTCGGGATCGACATCATCCCCGAAGCGCGCGACGCGGCGTGGCGCGATCGGCCTGGGCTGTACGACGACTACTTCGTCGCCGACCTCACCGACCTCTCGGAAAAGCACGAGGAGCGCCTCAGAAAGCACAAGCTCAACTGCCTGACCACCGTCGCGGCGCTGGGCTTCGGCGACATCCCCGCGCAGGCATTTCTCAAGGCCCTGGACCTGACCGAAACCCCCGCATGGCTGGCGTTCAACATCAACGAGAAGTTCCTGCGTGAGCAGGACGATTCCGGCTTCGCCTCGCTCGTCCGTCAGCTCAACCGCGAGGGCATCATCGAGATCCAAACCTACCGGCGCTACTGCCACCGCGTTTCCGTCACGGGCAAGAAGCTCTACTACGTCGCCGCGGTGGCCCGCAAACTGCTGGACGTGCCGGATCACATGATCTGACTCTCCATGTCGCCGAATCCAGTGTGCCCGGCGGACCAGACCTGGGATCCTCCCGCCGGGCACGCTCGATTCAGCGCCGCCGCGTACCGCAGGCCCCCTCCGGAATCGCCGATTGATCGAAATCAGCAACGTTTCCAGGTCGTTCGACGGCGCTAAGACCTTCGCCGTGCGCGACCTCACCCTCGACGTGGCCGAGGGTGAAACCCTCGTCCTGCTCGGTTCCTCCGGATGCGGCAAGACCACGACGCTGCGCATGATCAACCGTCTGATCGACCCGACCCAGGGCGCGATCCGCGTCGACGGCGGCAATGTCATGGATCGCAATCCCATCGAGCTGCGCCGCTCGATCGGATATGTCTTCCAGGGGGTTGGTCTTTTTCCGCACATGACCGTGGCGCAGAACGTCTCGATCGTCCTGCGTCTCGAGGGTGCCGCGCGATCCGCCCGCCGCGCCCGCGCGCTCGAGCTGCTCGAGACCGTCGAGCTTCCGCCCGATCAATACGCCGATCGATACCCCAACGAACTTTCGGGCGGACAGCGCCAGCGTGTGGGCGTCGCCCGCGCCCTGGCAGCGGACCCTAAATACCTGCTCATGGATGAACCATTCGGAGCGCTCGACGCCCTGACCCGCGACACGCTTCAGCAGGAAGTGCTGCGCCTCAAGAGCAGGCTCGGCAAGACCATTGTCTTCGTCACCCACGACATCTTCGAGGCCCTGACTCTGGGCGATCGCATCGCGGTCATGCACGAAGGGCGCCTTGAACAGGTCGGCACGGCGGAGCAGATCGCCGCCCAGCCGGCCTCCGACTTCGTCGCCGAGCTATTCCGCAGGCCCGCGCGGCAGCTCCGCGTGTTTCAGGAACACTTCTGATGGATCGCTCGCTGTGGGAATTCATCCTCGCCCGCTGGCCGGAACTCTGGGAAAAGACCCTCGAGCATCTGTTTCACCTCACGCTCCCGCCCTTGCTGATCGCCATCGCCGTCGGCGTCCCCTTGGGCATTCTCGCCCGGCGAATCCGGCGCCTGCGCGGACCCGTCCTGAGCACCCTGGGCCTCATCCAGACGCTCCCGAGCCTGGCCCTGCTCGCCCTGCTGCTGCCGCTGCTGGGCATCGGCAAGGCCAACGCCATCGTCGCCCTGACGCTCTACGCCCTCTTCCCCATCGCCATGAACACCGCCGCGGGACTCGCCTCGGTCAACCCCGCGGTGCTCGAAGCCGCGCGCGGACTGGGCTTTACCCCACGCCAGCGACTATGGCTTGTGGAGCTTCCGCTTGCTTTGCCCGTCATTGTTTCCGGCATTCGCACAGCCGCGGTCATCGATGTCGGAATCGCCACGCTCGCAACCTTCATCAGCGCCGGGGGACTCGGCGACCTGATCTATCGCGGCATCCGCATGGATGACACGCGACTGACCGTCCTGGCCTCGCTGGCCGCCATGACTCTGGCGATGATCGTGTTCTTCTCCATCGGGCTGGTGGAACGGGCGCTAAGACGCTGGACCGGACCTTCCAATGCCACTCAATGAAGCCCACACTATGAACCTCTTGCGCATCCATCTTATGCTGCTCGCCCTCGTCGCCGCGCTGTCCATGCTGCAAGGATGCGCGGGCGACCGGGACGAAAACGTCATCCGCGTCGGATGCAAGGACTTCACTGAACAGTTCATCCTCGGGGAGATCGTCGCGCAGATCATCGAAGCTCAAACCGATCTGACCGTGCGGCGCGAGTTCAACCTCGGCACCGGCCTGGCGCACAAGGCCCTGGTCGGCGGCGAGATCGACCTGTATGTCGAATACACCGGCACGGCCCTGCTGGCCGTACTTGGCATAGCGCCCCGATCCGATCCAGCCGAGGTCTACCCGACCGTGCGCGATGCCTACGCCGAGCGCTTCAACCTCCGCTGGCTCTCTCCCCTGGGCTTCAACAACACCTACGCCCTGGCCGTCCGACGCGATGATGCGCAGCGCCACGCCTGGCGCACGATCAGCGATCTTCAATCCGCCGCTCCGCGGCTGCGCGCGGGATTCACCTCCGAGTTCATGGAACGCCCCGACGGGTATCCCGGGCTGCGGTCCGCCTACGACCTGTCTTTCGCTTCCGCGCGCGACATCGACCCCTCGCTCATGTACCGCGCCCTGGCGCAGGATCAACTCGATGTCATCTGCGCATTCGCCACCGACGGGCGAATCGAGAAATACGATCTGGTCCTTCTGGAAGACGATCGCCGGTTCTTCCCTCCCTACGATGCGGCGATCGTCTTCCGAAACGCGGTGCTGGAGCGCCACCCCGCGCTCAAGCCGCTGCTCGGCCGACTGGCCGGCGCGATCGACGATCCGACCATGCGACGGCTCAACTTTCAGGTCGATGAGCACAAGCGACCGGCGCGCGAAGTCGCCTCGGAGTTCCTGCTGGAAGAGGGAATCGTGACACACGAGGGCGGATCCCAGGAATAAAGCGTCGGCCGGGGCCTGTACAGCCAGGCCCTGGCCGACGGACCGGGCAGTCACACTTCCTCCCGGTCTCGACGCATCATCTCGACGAACGCGCCCCGACCCGCGCCCCCTTCTCCACCGGCCGGTTCGCCTCCTTCCACTGCTTCATCCCCCCGGCGAAGTCCGCCACGTCCGTGAAGCCCGCCGCCTCGAGCTTCTCATATGCGCGGGACGAGGCGTCGCACGATTCACTGGCGCAGTAGACCACGATCCGGCGGTCCTTCTCCCCCACCTTGGCCGCCACCGCGTCCGCGAAGTCTTCGCGGCTCTGGGGCACGTTGATCGAACCGGGGATGTGCTCCTTCGCGAAGTCGTCCGCATCGAGCACGTTGATCAGCACCAGATCCTCATCCTGATCCGTCATCCGGGCAAGCTCTCCATCGGTGATGGTCCGCATCGCGTTTCCTTTCATCGCATCCCGGAACAAACTTCCATCGCGGCGCCACGCGCGCCCGCGCACTTCACTCTGGATCGTATCGCCGCCCCGCCGCGGGACGATCGGAGTTTCCACGCCTTGGCCTGTCGTCCAACCCCGCACACCGTGAAGTGCCGCCTCAACGCCCGATCGAGCGCGCACACCTCGCTCATCCATCGTTCCGTGCCAACGGACCCTCCACTCGAATGTTCCCCGTTCAGGCTCGAACATCGCGTGTGTTGTAAGCACTCCGCTGACACCTCCCGTGTCCGAAACTGCCCGACACAACGTCGTGAGGAACAACCACAACGCGGTCAGTCGCCCACCGCTGTTTCCGGCTCCGGCGCGCTCGTATCGTCAGCACCATGAAACGAAACGGTTCGCCAACCCGCAATTCCATTCGCAAGCCTTTGAAAGGAGACTCTCCCATGAGAATCAAACGACACATTCGAAGCACCTGGCCCTGCGCCATCGCCTGTCTGGGCATCGTGGCCGGCGTCCCGGCCGCGACCACGTTCGCGCAGCAGCGCGACACGACCGCACAGCGCGACGCCGTCACCGATCGGCAGTTCACACCGCGCCTCGAGAAGGCCAACCGGCTCATCGGGCTGAAGGTCCACAACCGCCAGGGCGACGCCATCGGGTCCATCGAAGACATCGTGCTCGATCAGGGTCAGCGCCGCGTCTCCTACGCCGTGCTCGCGTTCGGCGGGTTCCTCGGAATCGGCCAGAAGCTCTTCGCCATCCCTTGGTCCGCGCTCGAGATCACCAACCCCGTTGGCGACAACGACCTGAAGATCGTCACGGACATCACTGAACAGCGCCTCGAAGGCGCCCCCGGATTCGACAGGAACAACTGGCCGGACATGGGCGATCCCCAGTGGGCGCGCAACGTTAATGAGTTCCACCGTCGTAGCGACCGCGACCGGGCCGATGCGGATCGCACCGATCGCACCGCCCGCGACGACCGCCGCCAGTTCTGGGTCCGCCGCCTGACCAAGGTCATCGGCACCAACGTCAAGAACCGCAGCGCCGAGAACCTCGGCGAGATCGAGGACATCGTGGTTGACACCCGCGAAGGCGCGCTCGCCTACGCCATCGTCTCCACCGGCGGGCTGCTCGACATTCGCGGCAAGCAGATCGCCGTCCCGTGGGATGCCCTTGAGTCCCAGCCCGTCCTGGGAACCTTCCTGATCGACGCGGACAAGGACACCCTCGAATCCCTCGCGTTCGATCGCAACCAGTACCCGGACCTGGCGGATCGCCAGTACTCCGATCGCCTGCATGAGCGCTTCCAAAGCAGGCCGTACTGGGACTTCTCGCGCCTCCTCCCTGGCAGCGAAGAGAACGTCGATTCCTACGCCGCCTGGCGCGCGGAAAGCGAGTACAACCGCCAGTACGACCCCGCCAACACGGTCACCGTGCGCGGGACCGTCGAGAGCGTCGGAACCTTCTCGCCCGAAAGCGGCGCGGCCGACGGGCTGAGGCTGACCATCAAGACCGACAGCGGAGACTCCATCATCGTCCACGGCGGTCCGGAGCGCTTCGCCGAGCAGCGCGATGTCCGCTTCCACTACGGTGACAAGGTGGAGGTCACCGGCGTCAAGGCCGACACCTGGCGCGGGGATGTGATCATCGCCGGAAAGATCACAAACGGCGACAAGACCATCCGTCTGCGCGACGACCAGGGCAAGCCCCGTTGGAACACCGACCAGCTCACGAGCGTGTCCGACCAGGACACACGCCGTTGATCGAGGTGCTCATAAGCACTGGGCCATGCGCCCGCCGTCGGCGGACTCACCCTCCGCCGACGGCGCGCGACGCCCGACCCCCGGAAGTGAGCCGGACGTGACCCGGAACTGACCCCAGTATCCGCGTACTCATGAATGCGTGTTCAACAGGAGACCCCGCCATGCTGAACTTCGCCAAACTGCTTCAGACCTGCCTCGAATGGGCCGCGATCGGGACCACCCTCGCCGCCATCTTCGCGGGCGGATGCAACACGATGGAAGGCGCCGGCCGGGACGTCGAACGGGCCGGTGAATCCATCCAGGACGCCGCGGACTGACCCTCCCGCACCCCCCGCACCCCCGCAACGCAAAGGAGACCATGCCATGGGACTTCTCGGATGGGCACTCGTGTTCCTCGTGATTTCGCTCGTCGCCGGCCTGCTCGGTTTTTCGGGCCTCTCCGCCGGCGCGGCCACCATCGCGCGGGTGCTCTTTGGAATCTTCCTGGTGATCTTCCTCGTCCTGCTCCTCATGGCCCTCTTCGGGGCCATGGCGATCGCGGCGACGTGACGACACCCACGACGTTTCGTTCTCACTGTTCATCATCAAACCCATTCAAGGAAAGGATCAGACATGAACAAGGACCAGTGGAAAGGCAAGTGGAAGCAGATCAAGGGCGATGCGAAGGCCCGCTGGGGCGATCTGACCGACGACGACCTCATGCAGGTCGAAGGCAACCGCGACAAGCTCGTGGGCAAGATCCAGGAAGCCTACGGCAAGTCGAAGGAGGAAGCCGAGAAGGAAGTCGCTCAGTTCGAACGCGACTGCAAGTGCTGAGCGAACCACGCCCGTCGAACCCTCGACCGGCCCTCACAACCCATTGAAAGGAGACCACCATGTTAGGCTGGGCACTGACGTTTCTGGTCATCGCGCTTCTGGCGGCCCTGCTCGGCTTCACCGGCCTGGCCGGCGCCGCCGCGGGCATCGCGCAGATTCTGTTCTTCGTGTTCATCGTGCTGTTCGTAATCGGGCTGATCTTCGGACTCGTCCGCAGACCCCCGACCGTCTGAGCAGCGCTCTGCTTGGAGCGATGCACCGACCCCGATCTGGATCCTCGGCCGGGCGCCCTTGGGCGTTCCGCGCCGGGGGCCCGAACCCCGGTCCGGACCGGCCTCGGGTGGAGGCCGGTTCCGACCGCCGGGTGCCTCTATCGAAAGGATGGTTATGAGATTCCGACTCGCATTCCTCCTCCTGGCCCTGCTTCTGACCGGTGGCTGGACCCTCGCCGGGTACGAACAGGAAGGCCCCGCCGAACGCGCCGGCGAACGCATGGATGAGGCCGTCGAAGAGGCCGGCGACGACCTTGAAGACGCCGCCGACGACCTCGAAAACGCCACCGATCCCTGACCCACCGGCCCCGATTGCCCCTCCCTAAAAACCCTCCCGGCACGGAAGCCCGGCCCCCTTGGGCGCAAATGAGTTCTATTTCATTTGCGCCCTTTTATTCTGGCCGAGTTTCTGGTAAGATGGGGAAAGTGATAGACAGATCTGCCCTCCGGATTACCCGCCACCCAGGCCAACGCCACGGCAATCAGTACCTCACAACTCTGGGTTGCGGCCTCGCCGCAGGATACTTTTGCAGACTCTGATCTTTCGACTCGGGATCGATGCTGATATGACGCCGCTGACCTGTAGGCGTCCCGAAGCTACGGTAATGGCCTGTCAGCATCATCCGGCGGGGTTCATACTTTTGGGCGGCGATATGGACACCGACCCCATCCGAACATTCGCCGACAATCGCTCGCCCGGAAACTTGGCCGCTCTGACCGGGGATAACCTCATCGCCCCGCTGCTCGATCACGCGGGGCTGGGACTGGCCGTGGTCGACCCGCAGCTCCGTTTTCAGCGGGTAAACACCACCTTCGCCGCAATCACCGGGATCCCCGAGAGTCAAATCCCCGGCCGATCCGTTCGGGAAGTCCTCGGGCCGATGGGCGATCACGTCCAGGTGGCGCTGCGACGCGTCCTCGAGTTCGCCCAGCCCGAAGCGATCGACCTGCGCGGCGTGCTCCCGCGCGGGAAGCAGACCACCCGCGACTGGCGCTGCCACTACGCGCCCGTCAAGGACGCTCAGGGCCGCGTCATCGCCGCGGCCCTCCTCATTCGGGATGTCACCGCCCTCCGCGCCGCGCAGCGACGCGCCACCGCCAAGGCGAACATCGCCCGCGTACTGGCCTCTTCCGACAGCCTGCACGAGGCGGCGCCGCGCATCGTTGAGGCCTTCGCGCAGCCGCTGGGCGTCGATATCTGCGAGTTCTGGGTTCCCATTGAGTCCCGTCGCGAGCTGACCTGCGCCGCCTTCTACGCCCCCACCGCGCCCAGCCGCAAACACGCCCTCAAGCACACCTTTGAGGATGTCAACTTCGTCTTCGGCGAGGGTCTGGTCGGCCGCGTCTGGGAGACCCGGGAACCCAAATGGGTTACCGACCTGCAGCGCGATAAGTCGTTCGCCCGCACCGCGGAGGCGGCCGAGCTGGGACTCGTCAGCGGGTTCGCCTTTCCCATTCTTCTCGATGACCGCTGCCTGGGCGTGATGACCTTCTTCACACGGCAGCCCTTCGAGGTGGATGATGTTCTCCTGGACGAAATGGCATTCCTCGGCCGCAAGATCGGCGAGTTCGCCCGCCGCGCCAACGCCGAAAGGGCGCTGCGCGAAAGCGAGGAGCTTTACCGCCAGACCTTCGACAACGCGGCGCTGGGGATCTCTCACGTGGGGATCGACGGCCAATGGCTGCGCGTCAACGAGCGACTCTGCGAAATGGTCGGCTACTCACGCGATGAGCTTGTGAAGAAGACCTTTCAGGAGATCACGCACCCCGACGACCTGGAAACCGACCTCGCGCTCGTTCGACGCCTCCTTGCGGGAGAGATCGAATCCTACGCGCTCGAAAAACGCTACATCCGCAAGGACGGTTCGATCGTCTGGATCCACCTGAACGTCTCACTGATTCAAAACCAGGACAAGACTCCACGGTACTTCATCGCCGCCATCACCGACATCTCCCGACGCAAGGCCCTCGAGGAGTCCCTTCGAAAGGCCGACCAGCAGAAGAACCAGTTCCTGGCCGTCCTCGCCCACGAGCTGCGCAACCCGCTGGGGCCGATCCGTGACGCCGTCCACCTGATGAGCCTCATGACGCTGCGCGATGAGCGGCTGCGCGAGCTGCGCGACATCATCACCCGGCAGGTCGGGCATATGACCCGCATGATCGATGATCTGTTCGATGTGTCACGCATCGCGCGCGGCAAGATTCATCTGCTGCCCAAGCCCCTGGACCTGGTGGAACTGGTCCGCACGGCCGTCGAGGACCGGCGGCCGAGCCTCGAACAACGCGGGCTGACGCTGCGGACCCGTTACCCAGACGCCGCCCTGCCGATCCTCGGCGACGCCACGCGACTGACCCAGGTCGTGGGCAATCTCCTCCATAACGCTTCGAAGTTCACGGACCCCGGCGGGCACATCAGTGTCCACGTCGAGTATCAGCCGGAGGTGCGCACCGCCACCGTCACTTTCACCGACAACGGCAAGGGCATGGATCAGAAGAGCATCGAGATTCTTTTCGAGCCGTTTCAACAGGCCGGAGCGTCGCTGCATCACCCGGCAGGGGGCATGGGCCTGGGCCTGGCCCTGGTCAAAGGATTCGTCGAGCTTCACGGCGGAACCGTGCGCGCCCACAGTGACGGACCCGGAACCGGCGCGACGTTCGTCATCGCCCTCCCCGTGCAGCCCGAAAGCACCCCGCCGCAACCCCCACCGCAGTCACCGGAAGCCTGAGACTCACCCGCTCGCGGCGTCCTTTACCCCGCACCCATCCTTCACCTCCAGCCCGCACAGGGCCAGCAACTGCTCATGGTCCACGGGCTTGAGAAGATGACTGGCGAAGCCGGCTTCCCGGCAACGTCGCTTCGTCTCGTCATCACCGTACCCCGACACCGCAATCAGGAGCGCCTCGCGAGAAGACCCGTCCTGCAGGATCGCCCTGGCCGTCGCGCACCCGTCCATCCCCGGAAGCCCGACATCCAACAGCACCACGTCGAAGCGTCTGGTCCTGGCGGCTTCGGCCGCCGACGCGCCGTCGTGCATCACGGTCACTTCGCACCCGAACATCTCCAGCAACCAGGAGAGCGTCCGGGCGGCATCGGGCTGGTCCTCCGCCACCAGCACCCGCTTCACGGCCCGGCCCGGCGG
>JBGTFI010000200.1:0-4672 GCA_041747335.1 Phycisphaeraceae bacterium
CCCGCCGCGGCGCCGGCGTCCACCGCCGCCTTCACGGATCCGACATCCCCCTGCACCACGACGGTGACGTACGCCCCGCCGATCGGAATGGACTTGACCAGCTTCACGTCCGCGGCCTTGAGCATCGCGTCCGTCGCTTCAACCAAACCCGTGTGCCCCCGCATCTCAATCATGCCCAATGCCGCCATCTGTATGCTCCTTGTAGGGTGGGCACCGCCCACCACGATGACTCTTGCGCCGCACTCCTGGGATGGTGGGCGATGCCCACCCTACGGCTGGGATGGTGGGCGATGCCCACCCTACGGACTACGGACCTGTCACTTTGATTCCGTCTTGGCCGCACGCTTCTTGGGCATCATCACCGTCAGCTCGTCGTGGGGCCGGGCGATGACGTGAACGCCGATCACCTGACCGATGCGACCGGCCGCGGCCGCCCCCGCGTCCACCGCCGCCTTCACCGCCGCCACATCACCCGTCACCATGCTCGTGACCATGCCCGAACCGACCTTGTCCCACCCGAGCATCTCCACGTTCGCGGCCTTGAGCATCGCGTCGCTCGCCTCCATCAGGGCGACCAGTCCCTTCGTCTCAATCAATCCCAGTGCAGCCAATGCCATGTGTCTTCACTCCGATCTGTGTGGTCCGTTGATCCGTTGCCGGTGGGGCGGGCGTCCCGCCCGCCATGCCATCACTTTCTACTTGAGCAGTTCCAGCTTCGTCGCGCTGTCCAGGTGACAGGCGTTGCCCTCGTCCGTGTCGATGTGAACCTCCAGCTTCACCTTCGGATGCACCCGCACCCGCAATCCCTCGAACGTCAACCCGCACGGGCCGGCGATCCGCAGCTTCATGTCCTGTCCATCCTGAACGCCGTATTGCGCCGCATCCTGGGGGTGCATGTGGACGTGGCGCATCGCACGGATCAACCCGCGCTTCATCGTCACCGCCCCCTTCGGACCGACGATCACGCAACTTGGTGTCCCCTCGTGGTCACCGCTGATGCGCAGCGGCAGGTCGATCCCCAGAAAGATCCCGTCGGTGTAGCTGAGCTCCACCTGCGTGTAGTTCCGCAGCGGCCCCAGGATCCGCACGTTCGGAATCATCCGGTTGCGCGGGCCGATCAGGTTGACAAGCTGCTCCGAGGCGAACTCGCCCTCCTGATAAAGGTCGCGCAGCTTCGTCAACCTCGCCCCCGGGCCGAAGAGGGTTTCAAGGTCTTCCTGCGTCACGTGAAGGTGCCTGGCCGAGACGTGCACCACCAGCGGGTTCGGGCCGCCGCCGGGAGCGGCCGGGGCGCGTGCGATCTGATCGCCGTTCACCCACCGCTCGCGCAGAATCCGCCGGACGATCCGCTCGACCTCGCCCCGCTCTAACTTGCCGCCCACTGCGATCATGATTCCACCTGTACCGGGGTCATGGAAGAATCCGGAACACTTCAACCACCAATCATACATTCCCGCCCATTGTCTGTCAATATCTTCCAGAATATTCCATAAGATGCCGCGAAGATGGCATTTTTCTCCGCAAGTTGAGTCAGGTCTATGGTTTAGGACGCCTTTACGGTGCGGGGTAGGTCGGTTTCTGCCCGGCCAATACCGCCGCCACATCCCGGACCACCCAACTCATGTTCCGCATGGCCGTGGCTGTGCGCGAGGCCACGTGCGGCAGAATCCGTACGTTTGAGAGACCAAATAGCGGATGATCCTCCCCCGGCGGTTCGGGATCCTGCACATCCAGCACCGCCTTGCCACCCGACCCCGACACCCGCTTCGCCCAGCCCGCCAAGGCCGCCTCATCCACCACAAACCCCCGCGAGGCGTTAATGAAGAGGCAGTCCGCCCGCAGCCAATCGAGCACTTGGGCGCTGAATAGATGCCGGTTCTCCGCCCGCCCATCCACGTGGACCGTCAGCACGTCCGCCCGCTCGCACACCTCACGCAACCCGGCGACCTCAAAGGGGTATTCCACCAGAGGCCGAAGCTCAGCCTCCGGAATCAGGTCGTTCACCACCACCTCCATCCCGATCGCGTGGGCCACCCGCCCCAATCGTTTTCCGATCCGCCCGAAACCGACGATCCCCAGCGTCATCTCGTCAAGCTGCCTGCCCACTTCCTCCTTCCGAAGCCGATGATACTCCGCCGGGGCGACATGGCCGGCCAACGTCGGCCGGGGACGCACCGCGTCGAGCATCAGGGCCAGCACATACTCCACGACCGCCTGGGTGTTCGCATCGGGGGTATAGACGACTTCCACCCCCCGGCGGCGACAGGCCGGAACGTCGATGTTGTCCAAGCCCACCCCGGCTCTGCCGACGACCTTGAGGTTCGGCGCTCGCTCAAGAAAGGCGTCGTTCACCTGCGTATAGGTTCGGACCACCAGCCCCTGTGCGTGCGGGAGGTGCCTGGCCAGCTCCCCGGGCTGATCGTGCGGGCAGTGGACGACCTCAAACCGCTCGGCCAACCAGTCGGCGCACTCCTGATCGAGGGTTTCGGTGATGAGGACGCGGTTCATGGCGGGGATGATAATCGGTTCGCGGTTCGATTCGCGCTGAAGGCCCGGCCCTACGCGGTTGTCGGATTTTTGCTGACGGCCTTGATGCCGCGCCATCGGTATGCTTTGAGCACCTCTGGTGGCGTCAGAAAGGATTCTCCGCATGAATCTGTGCATCCTTCCGGAACAACAGTGGCCGCAACGGGGGCGAAACCAGCGGCGAATCCTGTGCGTCTTCCCCCGTTACGCCCATTCCTTCGGAACCTTTCAGCACGCCTACCGCCTGATGCCCGGCGTGCGCGCCTTCATGCCTCCGCAGGGGATTCTCCTCACCGCCGCGTGCCTCCCTCCGCAGTGGCAGGTGCGCTTCGTCGATGAGAACATCCGGCCGGTCCACGACAGGGAATACCAGTGGGCCGACGCGGTCTTCATCTCCGGGATGCACGTGCAGCGGCCTCAGATCGAGCGCATCAACCAGCTCGCACACCACCACGGCAAGTTGACTGTCCTCGGCGGACCCTCGGTCTCCGCGTGTCCGCAGTATTACCCGCGGGTCGACGTCCTGCACGTCGGTGAAGTCGGTGACGCGACCACCGAACTCGTCGCACGACTGGACCACTCGATCCAGCGGCCCGCGCACCAGCTTGTTCTCACCACCCGCGACCGGCTGCCGATGGAGCGGATGCCCATCCCCGCTTACCACCTGGTGGACCTGCGCCGCTACTTCCTGGGAAGCGTGCAGTTCTCGTCCGGATGTCCGTTTCTCTGTGAGTTCTGCGACATCCCCGCCCTCTATGGACGGCGCCCTCGGGTCAAGTCACCCGGTCAGATCGTTTCGGAGCTTGACGCGATGCTGGCCCACGGGCTGCGCAACGCCGTCTACTTCGTCGACGACAACTTCATCGCCGATCCGCAGGCCGCGAAGAACCTGCTTCCGGAACTCATCGCGTGGCAGCGGCGCACGGGCTTCCAGCTCAACCTCTGCTGCGAGGCGACGCTCAACATCGCCCAGCACCCCGATCTCCTGGCGATGATGCGCGAGGCGCGATTCACGACCGTTTTCTGCGGCATCGAGACCCCTGAACCGCACGCCCTGGAGGGGATGAAGAAGAAGCAGAATCTGCGTTCGCCCATCCTCGACGCCGTTCGCACGCTCAATTCGTTCGGGCTGGAGGTCGTCTCGGGCATCATCCTGGGCCTGGACACCGACACACCCGACACGCCCGCGCGACACCTTGAGTTCATCGAACAATCCCAGATCCCCCTTCTGACCATCAACCTGCTCTACGCGCTGCCCCGCACCCCGCTGTACGACCGTCTCGAACGCGACGGGCGCCTGGTGGACGATCCGCATCGCGCCTCGAACGTCGTTTTCAAGTCGCCCTATGAGCAGGTGCTGGCGACCTGGCGCGACGTCATCCGCCAGGCCTACGATCCGCCCCGCCTGTTCGAGCGGCTGCGCGCGCAGACGCATTGCTGTTTCCCCAATCGCCTTGAGCCCCGCCGCAAGGTCACTCCCGCGATGCTGGGGTTCGGCGCGCGTCTGGCCTCGCGCGTGCTCTGGCACGCCGGGGTCCGCGCGGACTACCGCCGCCTGTTCTGGGAAACCTGCCGTCCGCTGCTTCGACAGGGGCGTATCGAGGAAGTGATGCACATCGGCGTGGTCACCCAACACGTCATCCGCTTCGCGCGGGAGTGCGCCGGCGGCCAGGCGGAGGCGAGCTTCTAACACGATCCCAATCGCGCCCAGCGCCCCGACCGGCGTCCTGCCGTGCCGCGCGCAAGCGCGAGCGTGAGCGCACCGATACACGTCACCATCGCGGCCCGCGCGAGTCGCCGCGGAGAATAGGGCGGCCAAGGCGCGACGGGCCGGTGTCGCCCTTGCCTTCGCTCCTCGCAGCGGTATAAGGGTTCCATGCCCGTCAGTCCTCCGCCGCTGTGGGAAAGCCTGCTGCTGGAGAACCCTTGGCCGCTGGTCCTGGCGCTGGGGTGGTTCGCGGTGGTGATGGCGGCGGTGGGGCATCGGCGTCAGAACCGCAGGCTGGGCGTGGCGGCGATCGTGACCGCGGCCGGAGCGGTGCTGGTGATGGTGCTGGCGTGGGCGGTGGAGACCGATCGGGAGAAGATCATCTCCCGGACGCGTGAGCTTGTCGGTCACACGGTCCCGCTGGACCTGGCGGCGGTG
>JBGTFI010000201.1:0-1949 GCA_041747335.1 Phycisphaeraceae bacterium
CCATGCTCGGGGCGATCGAGTCGCTTCTTTTCGCGGTGGTGGCGGACGGGATGATCGGGACGCGTCACGATCCGAATGCGGAGTTGATCGCTCAGGGCGCGGGAAACCTGGTTGCGCCCTTTTTCGGCGGGTTCGCCGCGACGGGGGCGATCGCGCGCACCGCCACGAACATCCGGGCGGGAGGCCGCTCTCCCTTCGCAGCCGTGATCCACGCGGTGTTCGTGCTGTTGAGCATGATCGCGCTCGCGCCGCTGCTGGCGCACCTTCCGATGGCGGCGATGGGGGCGCTCCTGCTGGTGGTCGCCTGGAACATGAGCGAGGCGAGGCACTTCGCCCACATGCTGCGCACCGCCCCCGGAAGTGACATCCTCGTGCTGCTGGTGTGTTTCACGCTGACGGTGCTGATCGACATGGTCGCGGCCGTGACGGTGGGGGTGGTGCTGGCGGCGCTGCTTTTCATGAAGCGGATGACGGAGCTGACCCACGCGCGGGTGATCGAGGATGGAAGGCATCCGCACCTGGGGCTTCCGCTGCCGCCGCAGGTGGTGCTCTATGAGGTGGCGGGGCCGCTCTTCTTCGGCGCTGCGGAGAAGGCGATCAGCGCTCTATCTTCCCTCGAAGGCCGCCCCCGCGCGGTGATCCTGCACCTGGGCGCGGTCCCGGCGCTGGACGTGACCGCGCGCGTCGCGCTCGAATCGGCGATCGGGAAGCTGCAGCGTCAGGGGACGGTGATCGCACTCGTGGGGCTGCAACCCCAGCCGCTGGCGGTGCTGCGCAAAGCGCACATCGAACCCAGTGAAAAGCTGGCAATCTGCAAGACGCTCGACGAGGCGGCGATGTTCCTGCACCTGACGACGGCGGAGGATTTGGTTGGCGGATAGCGGTTGGCGGTTGGTGGGAAAATCACGAAACTTCACCAACTTGTAACTTGCTAACTTGCCAACTTCCTCCGATTCTCTTCGACGGTCCTTTCGAGCTGTTCGAGCGCCGCTTCGGGGCCAAGGTCGATGAGCGTGTCGGCGTCGATGGGTTTGTCGAAGTGGACGGCGATCCTTCCGAACGGGCGTGGTCGTTTCCGGCCGCGGGACCAGGCCTGGTGGGAGCCTTCAATGGAGACGGGGATGACAACCGGCCTGGCCCGGCGGATCAGCAGCATGGTGCCGGTCTTGAAGGGGCCTGTGTGTCCGTCATCGGTGCGCGTGCCTTCGGGGAACAGCAGCAGCGAGCGGCCGGCTTTAAGCACCTCGATGCACTTGCGCATCGCGGCCATGTCGGCCTCGCCGCGCTCCACGGGGATGGCTTTGAGGGAGGTAATCAACCAGGCGACCAGCGGGTTCTTCCACAGGGTCGAGCGGGCCATGGCGAAGAACTGCCGGGGGTGCGAGCCGATGCCGACGATGATCGGATCGAGATAGGATTGGTGGTTGCTCACGAAGAGGACCGGCCCGGTGTGAGGGATGTTCTCCCGGCCGGTGGCGCGAAAGCGGTAGCAGGTGTAGAAGTAGACGACGCAGAAGAAGCGCAGGAAGCGCCACCACAGGCGAAGCCTGCGGGAGGGACGGGTGTCGAACCGGGGGGCCTTGGGGGGGGGCATGGGGGGGAAGGATAGTCGATCGCGGTTGGCGGGGGTGGTTTGGGCCGCTATACTTCGCGCGACCATCGGGCCATTGGCGCAGTTGGCTAGCGCGCCTCGTTGACATCGAGGAGGTCAGAGGTTCAAGTCCTCTATGGCCCATTGCATGATCGGGCAATTCCGCGGCTTGGCCCTGCGCGAGGAGCGGGTAACGTACTGACATTCATGGGATTGCGGGATTCCAGCGGGTTTTCGGCCGCGGGTTGTCCATGCGGACCGGCGCAATCAGGGCTCCTATTCAGGACATATTTGTGGTATGATGGGACGGGCAAGTCATTTGCGGAGGCAGGTCATGGAACAATCCCTCAACCGTCGA
>JBGTFI010000202.1:0-2589 GCA_041747335.1 Phycisphaeraceae bacterium
ACCCCCGTCAACGCCGTCTGCCCCATGAGCGGTGAAGCGGTCGATCAGGCCGCCAACAAGGTCACCTTCCAGGGCAAGACGTACGGATTCTGCTGCAACAATTGCTACAAAGCCGCCAAGGAAGCTCCGGAGAAGCTCGCCAAGGCGATCAGCGGAAACTGACCCCGACCCGTGACGCTATTCCCGGCTCCACGCCTCAAATCGCTCCGCGATCCGCGCCTGTTGTACGTCCCCTTCGTGGAACAGGAAGCGGTATCGGAACGTCGCGGTTTCACCCGATTTGATCTTGAAATCCCCCGTCCCTCGGGGCTTGCCCTCGAAATCATGCGCCCCGAACGGGTTGGCTGCGACCAGCCCGTACTCCCGCGCGTGCCACCACGTCGGGAAACGCGGATTCTCCGGGTGGTCGAAGATCGCGATCCCCACCGTCCTCCCCTCGATCTTCCCCCAGTAATCCACCCACGCCGCGCGCTTGCCCCACACCGCCTTCCCCTCAACGCCTTCGCTGCTAGCCGCCTTCCCGTTCGCCGTGGTCACCCCCTGACGAGGATCGTTCACCAGCCGCAGGTTCGGGTGCGTCCGGATCGCCATCGTCCCCTCCTTCGTGTCCCCGAACGTCACATCCCCCTGCGATGCCTGGAACGTGATCGTAAAGTCGATGAACCGCGCCCCATCCTCCACCCCGAAACGCAGGCGTGTCGTGTCCGTGCACAGCGTCTTCCCTTCCCCGTCATTCCAATCATGCTCAGCCGTGATCGTGTCCCCCTCCACCTTCACCTCCCCCCGCGTCACGATCCGCCCCGCCCCGTGCCAGAAGTCCACCCCGTTCACGCTCCCGTGCGCGTACCACAGCGAGCGATGATGCGGATGATCCGTCGCCTCGCCCTTCACACCCTTCACAAACGGAAAGTGACGCACCATCGACACCCCGCCCGGCCCATGAATCGGATACACCGCCGGCGCGGGAAGCCCCTCATGGATGTAGTCCGCGAAATGGCTCTCCCCCACCATCACCCGCACCCGCCCCTGCTCCGGCTGCGTCTCCAGCGAGACCACCTGCCCCACCGCGACCGACGCGAATGCCAGAGCCGCAACGAAGCCAAGCATACGCGGGGGGATCATCCTCATGGGAGCCTCCAGTTGAATCGCCCGACCGAGTGTAGGCCCGAACCTTCCAGGGTGTCCAACCCCCGCCCGTCCGATACAATGCCCGCGCCATGGTCCGATTGATCGTCGTCAGATTGCTGCAGCTCCCGCTGATCCTCGCGATCATTTTCATGGTCACCTTCACCCTCGCCTGGCTCATCCCCGGCAATCCCCTCCAGGTGACCGACGGCAAGCGCCCTCCGATCGAGGTAGAGATGGCCATGAAGCGCCAGTACAACCTCGACAGCCCCTGGTCCTTCCTCGCCGGATATCTCAAGGGCGTGATGGTGCTCGATTTCGGGCCAAGCACGCAGTACCGCGATCAGCGCGTCTCGGACATCATCGCCTCCGGCCTGCCCATCAGCGCCGGGCTTGGCATGGCCGGACTCATCGTCGCCCTGCACCTGGGTCTGCTCGCCGGAATCGTCGGCGCCCTGCGCCCGGGATCCTTCCTGGATTTCTCCTCTCTGGCCATGGCCCTGGTCGGTGTGAGCCTCCCCACCTTCGTCACCGGGTCGCTCTTGCTGGTCGTCTTCGCCGGATGGCTCCAATGGGCCCCTGTCGGCGGATGGGGCGCCGCACGTCACATGGTCCTGCCAGCCCTCGCCCTGGGCGCCGCTCCCGCGGCCTACATTGCCCGCCTTATCCGTCTGGGCCTGGCCGATGTCATAAACAGCGACTTCATCCGCACCGCACGCGCCAAGGGCATTTCAAAAAACCGCGCCCTCTTCGATCACGCCCTCAAGGTCGCCTTCCTCCCGGTCCTGAGCTTCCTGGGACCAGCCGCCGCCACGACCATGACCGGCTCGTTCGTCGTGGAAAAAGTCTTCGCCATTCCCGGCCTGGGAGACCACTTCGTCAAGGCCGTCATAAACAAGGACCAGTCCCTCATCCTCGGCCTGGTTCTGGTCTACGCCACACTCCTGATCGTCTTCAACCTCATCGTGGACATCGCATACGCGTACGTGGACCCGCGGATCGAGTTGAAGTAGACCCCTCCCGCAATCGTCGAGTAGCGCCCCTTGCAAACCCAATGGATTCTCTGCGTCATCGGGGCGTACCTGTGCGGGTCGATCCCCTTCGGATGGCTCATCGGCCGCGCCCACGGCCTGGACATCCGACGCATCGGGAGCGGAAACATCGGCGCCACCAACTGTGGGCGCATCCTCGGCCGAAAATGGGGCATCCTCTGCACCGCCCTTGATGCCCTCAAAGGCTTCATCCCCGTGGCTCTGGCGGGTTGGGTGCTCGGATACCTCGGAAACCCCCAGCTCCCCGCCGGCGACGCCTGGCGATGGCTCGCCGTCGCCCTCGCCGCCGTCCTGGGACACATGTTCCCCCTCTGGCTCGGATTCCGCGGCGGAAAGGGCGTGGCGACCGGCCTGGGCGTGATGCTCGGCCTCTACCCCGCCATGACCGTCCCCGCGCTGGGCGCCGCCGTCA
>JBGTFI010000203.1:0-3082 GCA_041747335.1 Phycisphaeraceae bacterium
GTGGCGCCGGTCAGGAGCAGCGCGGCGCGCGAATCGCGGAGTTTGTCAATCACCGGCGACCCCTCCGTCGTCGGCAGGATTGACCGCGTCGCGATCGAGGGACTGGCGGAGACACGCTGAGAATAAGAATCAGTACGCGACTGTGATGGGCAACCATGAAGGCGCTCCCGAAGGCGATTCGGCCGTGAATCGCGACAGGGAAGTATCGAGTACCGAACCGATTCGGCCCAGAAAGTGCAAAGATTGCGCAGCCGAAGCTGGGTGCGGCGGCGACCCGTCTATAATCGACGAGCGTAAATGATTGATCCGGTGTTTCGGAGCGATCGCATGAGCCTGGGCCGACGCCTTGTTCTGACCAATCTCGCCATTGCGATGTTGGTGGTCGTCAGCGGGTGTCTGACGCTGCTGGTCGTGCGCGAGTTGCAACAGGACCTGGAAGTCGCCTTCGAGGAGTATCAGGAGGTCGGGGTCGTGGTCGAGGCGGAGGCTCGACTCGTGGACCTGATCAGTCTGCTGTCCGATGGGCGGAGCCGGACAACCGACATCACCACGGCGGTGGATGCCGTGATCGCTACGGCGCGACGCCTGAGCGACCTTCAGGAGATAGACGACCTCGAATCGCACAAGGACGCGGAACACGCCCGGCGCGAATCCGAGGCGATCGGCGAACTGCTCGCCGGTCTAGACTCGCTTTCCGAAGAGATTCCCGAAGACTCACCGCTGGATCGGACACGGCGGGAGAAACTCACGGCGATTGCCCGGGAGATCCTTCCGTCCATCAGGACGTTGAGCGGGGAAACCTACCGGATGGTGAGGCAGGCGCGGTACGATGCTTCGGCCAAGGCAACGCTGACGATCTGGGTGCTCGCGGGACTGGTTCTGACGGCGGCGGTTGTGGTGATCCTGATCGGCGCGGCGAGTCACCGCGCGATCATGACACCGCTGCGCCGGCTGCGCCGGGGCGTGAGGCACGTGGCGGGAGGGCGCTTCGACAAGCCAGTGCGGTGCGAGGGCGTGGCGGAGTTCACGGAGCTGGCTGAGGAGTTCAACCGCATGGCCCTGGAGCTGGCGGCCCTCTATGAGCACATGGAAGAGAAGATCGCGATGAAGAGCAAGGAACTGGTCCGCTCGGAGCGGTTGGCGAGCGTCGGCTACCTGGCCGCGGGGGTGGCGCACGAGATCAACAACCCGCTGGGGATCATCTCGACCTACGCGGAGCTTTCCCTGGCGGGACTCGACGGGTGCGGAACCGATGAGACGATCGATGATACACGGCGCTCGCTGAAGATCATTCATGAGGAAGCCCATCGCTGCAATGCGATCACCGACAAGCTGCTATCCCTGAGCCGGCGGGGCGAGGACAGCCGAAAGCCCGTTTCACTCAGTCACATCGCGGTGTCGGTGGCGACGACGATCGGCGGGCTGCGACGATTCGGCGACCGCCAGTTGTCGCTGGACCTGCCCGAAGGCCAGGCGCTGGAGGTGATCGCCAATGAAACCGAGATGCACCAGTTGCTCCTGAATCTCGTGGTCAACGCGCTTGAGGCGGTCCGGGGGGAATCAGGCGTGGTGACCATCCGAGGCCGGTCGCAAATGCGCCGCGTCGTCTTCGAGGTCGCCGACAACGGCGACGGCATGGACGCCCGGACGCTCGAACGTGTCTTCGAGCCTTTCTACACCACGCGCCACGGCGACGGCCAGGGGGGCGTGGGCCTGGGGCTCTCGATCTGTCACGCGATCGTCGAGGCGCACGGGGGCAGGATTCACGCCCATAGCGACGGCCCCGGCTGCGGGAGCCGGTTCACCATTGACCTGCCCGCGGCCCGCGGCGCCGCCAGGGAGCACACCCTTGTCGGACAGTGACGCGATCGTGCTCGTGGTGGAGGATGAGGTGCGACTGCGTGAGGGGCTGTTGCGCGCGATCCCCGCGATGGGTTTCGCCGCGGTGGGCGCCTCGACCGCCGAGCAGGGGATCGCGCTGTTCGAGCGATCGCCGATGCCCGTGGTGATCCTCGACCTTCGTCTTCCCGGCGCGCACGGCATGACGTTCCTCGAGAAGATCCGTGAGCGCTGGCCCACCACGCAGGTGATCATCCAGACGGGATACGGCGATTTCGAATCCGCGCGCCGAGCGGTACACCTGGACGCGGTGGAGTTCCTGACCAAGCCCTGCGCGCTGGCCGAGCTCGAGAAGGCAATCGACCGCGCCTGGCGAAGGTGGCGAGAGCTTGCGGCCTCCGTCCAGGCCGGCGCGCACAAGCGCAAGGCATCGAGCCGCGACGAACACGAGGATCCCGTACAGGAGACCTCACTTGAGCAGATCGAGCGGCGCTCGATCATGACGGCCTTGGAGCGGCACGGGCACAACCGCACCGCCGCCGCCGGTGAACTGGGGATCAGCCGTCGCAAGCTGCAATACCGCATCAAGGAGTACAAGAGGCAGGGGCTGCTCTGAGCGCGCTGAGGTAGACCGGTGGCTGGCGCCCCCGCGGCGACTGTCGCCTCAGCACGCTTGAGCGCTGGGCCGGCGTGAGTTTTCATGCCCGGGGTGATATCATGCCCTTCACGGCTGAGACCTCAACCGCCCCACGTTCCCCTTTGATCGGAGGGACTTCCCGATGCAACCTCGCCGCCGATTCCGATGCCCCGAGCGTGTTCGATCGATGGTCGTTGTGTGTCTCACCGCGTCCCTGTTCGCGCAGGCGGCGAACGCCCAGGATGGGATGAACGCGGCCAGATCGATCCTTGAATCCGTTTCGGGCGGAGATTCCTCCAAGGCCGCGCAGACAGTTCGGGCATTTCTCGCGGACGGGGGGCGTGGCGTGAGTGTGTTGACGGGGGCGATGGTGGACCATGCGTCGTTGAGCGATACGGAAGAAGATCGAGCAGCGCTGGCGCGGGATCAGGAAGCTCGACTGGCGCTTCACGCGATGGTGATGGCGGCAGGGCGGCCGGGGGCCCAGAGCGAGCGCGAGGCGCTTCGGTCGGGGACGATCACGGCCCTGGGGGCGGATCTGCCGCTCGCGGTCAAGGCGCACCTAATCCGCGAGCTTCGGCTGATCGGCGGGGATGGCGATGCGGC
>JBGTFI010000204.1:0-1880 GCA_041747335.1 Phycisphaeraceae bacterium
CTTGCGGGCTTCGCCGGGGTCGATGCCCGCCGCGAGCTGCTGCTGGGCGGCGGCTCGCTTGCCGCGGGCGGCCTTGAGGCCCACATGGGGATAGACGCCGAGGGACAGCCGCTTCTCCCTGCCGGCGTAACGGTACTTCCAGCGCCACCACTTGCCGCCGGCCGGGTTGACCTCCAGGTACAGGCCGCCGCCGTCGAAGAGCTTGACGGCCTTGGTCTGGTGCTTGGCGGAACGGATCGCAACGTCAGTCAGCGGCATTTGGGGGCAACTCCTTTTTGCTCTACCCCAGTTGCCCCAAAAGTTGCCCCCAAAGTGGGGGCAGCTTTCACCGGAAGGCACGGGATCATGCCGGACACTCTACAAGAAAAAACCCACTGTTTACAGTGGGTTTCTGGACTTCCCCGGCTCTTGTCGGATGCCGGGAAAGTGGAGGCGGGGGGAATCGAACCCCCGTCCGAGTGCGGTCCACCGAAGCGTCTACGTGTGTAGCACCGTGCTTTGATCTCGCCGTCGCGACTCCCACGGGCAGGATTCGCTGTGGCCAGCTCGTTGGTTTTCGTCGGTGGCGCCCGAGCAGTCGCCGCCGCTTATCCCGATTTGTGACATCCGATTCGGCCCTACGGGCTCGGGCCGGTCAGATGCTGGCTACGTTAAGCAGCCAGGGAGTAGTTGTTGTCTGCGGTTAGTTTTTCGCAGTTCGGATTTTGACCGGCTCCGAATACCGGTTACACGCAACTTCGGCTTGTCCACCCCCGTCGAAGCCATGTCGCCCCCGTGGTGGTCTGCCAATGGCGCCCAGTGTAGCCACGCCGGGGGTCGTCCGCAAGCGGACCCGGTCCCCGGGCACGGGGCCGGGGAGAAGAGCCGGCGTCGGAACCCTCTCGACTTCCGGTGCGACATGGGTCATTTTTGGTCAGGTCGGGCCAAACCGTCGAATGCCAGAGAGCAGCCCACAGGACGCCATCACAGGCGCGGTTCGCCGTGTCCTGCGGCCGCTCGTGCGCCAGCTCGTGCACCACGGGGTGACGTTTCCGGTGGTGGCGAAGCTGCTGAAGCAGCTCTTCGTCCAGGTGGCCGAGGAGGAGTTCAAGCTGCCGCGCCGCAAGGTGAGCGACAGTCGAGTCGCCCTGATCACCGGCATCCCCCGAAAGGAGGTCGCGGGCCTGCGCGACGCGCCGCCGGCGGCGCGGGGTCTGCCGCTCGATACCCACCTGGCGACGCGGCTGATCGGGCGCTGGACCTCGGAGCCTCGCTTCCTCACCCCGGACGGTCAGCCGCAGGTGCTGCCCTTCGAGACGGCCGACGCTTCGCCGAGCTTCTCGGAGCTGGTCAAGCGGTGCGGCGGTGACATCCCCGCCCGCGCCGTTCTCGATGAGCTGGTGCGCGTCGGCGCGGCGCGGGTGTCGCCCTCGCGCGACATCACACTGCTGGCCCAGCGGTACATCCCCGCCACGGGCACGGTCGAGAAGATCGACATGCTGGGCGAGGACGCGGCGCAGTTCATCTCCACCATCGGCCACAACGTCCTGGCGCCACCCGACGATCTCTATTTCCAGCAGAAGATCGAGTTCGACAACATAGGTTCGCGCGGCGTGCCGACGCTGGAGCGACATCTGCGCCGCCTGGCGGACGCCTTCCTGACCAAGGTGACCGACCTGATGGCGGCCTACGATCGCGATCGCAATCCAGCCGCGCCGGGCGGAAAGCGCACGCGCGTGACGATGGGGGCCTACTCCTCAGAAGAAGCGGAGCCGGAGAAGGAAGACACGTGATATGAAGCGACGGGGGGAATCGCGCTGGGGGACGATTTTTCGGGCGCTCTCGACGGTCGCGCTGCTCGCCTACCTCGGCTGCGGCGGCGCGATCGACGGCGGCGGGCG
>JBGTFI010000205.1:0-3271 GCA_041747335.1 Phycisphaeraceae bacterium
CGATCACCCCCGCCAGCACCGCGCTCACCATCCGCCACCGGCCCGCGCTTCGCGCCACGGCCGCCAGCCGTCCCTCCAGACGCTCCATCCGCTCGTCGATCGTCATGATGTGCTCCTTTTTCGTCAGCAGAGATCATTGAAACAGACTCCCGGCCCTCACGCTTGCTCACCCCCGATCATTCTCAGCATCTTCGGCGTCGAAAGCCACAGCAGCCTCCCGCGCAGCTCAACGCCCGCACGCTCGACCTCCACCAGCGCGCACCCCGCCTTCTTCAGCTCCACGCTCCCCCACGCGCCGCCGAATCCGCAAAGCACCTGAATCAGCGTGCTCAGCATCGGCTCATGCCCCACGAGCATGACCAGTTCCTCCGGCCGCCCGGCGATCGCCTCGATCACCGCCGCCGGATCCTGCCGCCCCAGCGCCGCAAGCTCCTCGACCTCCCCGCCCACCTCCTTCGCCGCGATCCCCGCCGTCTCCCACGCCCGCGTCAGCGGGCTTGACAGGATCACCTCCACCGCGTCCTCGATCACCCGCGCGATCCCCCGCGCCGCCTCTTTCGTCTTGCGCTTGCCCTCGGTCGTCAACCGGCGCGACGCATCCGTCCCGTCCGGCCCGTCATCTTCCGCGATCCCATGTCGAAAGATCAGCACGCGCACGGCCGAGATCCCTCATTCGGAGCCACATCAGAGGTGAAACGCCCGACGACCTGACGCACCATCATAGCAACCGCACGCCCGGTTGTGGCGGACAAGTCCCCTATGTCGAGTGGTTCACCCTTGCCCTCTAGCGCACCCAGTCTATAGCCCCAGATGCGCGACATACCGCCGGCTCCCTTGCCGCGAGGCCGGTTGGTTGAGGCCTCGAAACCGCGATTTCCCGCGCGGGGATTTCCCCAGCAACCGCTATAATCGATGAGCCGGGTCCAACTGTGCCTGCGAATTCTGAAATGCCGCCTACACCTCCCCACCCTCTCGTCGGGCGCGGCATTTCAGCCACAGACCTCAGGCCGTGCGAGGTGGTGTAATAAAGCGATCCTACTCTCGACCACGTCATAGGAGGTTCCTGCGAATGCCAAGCCAAACCATCAGCACCAGACACGCACTCTCAGTCTTGGTCATGCTCGCGTTTGGGTACATCGCCATCGCCCAAGAGGAGGCCTCGCCTCTACCGAGCCGGGAACCACCGAGCCAAATGAACCTCGATGGACCCGGAGATGTTGACTTCCAGTTGATCTATATCAAACCGGGTACCTTTGAGATGGGAATCGATACAAAGTTCTGGCGGCTGGGTGCCGCGCTCGGTGGCACCGTCGAATACCTTGATGACGGGCCGCCGCACAAGGTGACGATCACAAAGGGCTACTACATCGCAAAATACAAGGTGACGACCGCGCAGTATTGCTCATTCCTCAACGCCGTCGAAGATGCTGAAAAGCACATCGTTTTCAACAAGTTTTCCAACATCACGACGTCTGACGGCCAGTATGTTCCAAAGGCGGGCGCCGAAGACTGCGCCGTGAATACCGTTCCGTGGGAAGGTGCGGTCGCATTCTGCCGCTGGTTGAGCGAACAGACGGGGCGAACCGTGAGACTGCCCACGGAGGCCGAATGGGAGTTCGCAGCGAGGGGAACGGAGGGGAGACGTTATCCCTGGGGCAATGAGGAGCTGCCTCGCGGCCAGCAATGGGAACGCGATTGGCGCGATGAGGAGAAGTATCCCCATCCGTGGAGCTGCGCGCCTGTGGACGCGTTCCCATCGAATTCAACGCCGGAAGGTGTCGTGGGTATGGCTGGTTTTGTCGGCGAATGGGTGCTGGATTACTACGCTCCGAGGCATCCCGACGAACCGCAAATCGACCCACTCGGACCAGCCGAACCACTCGGCGGCAACGATGGGAATGCCCGCGTGCTGCGACGAGGTATGCCTCGGGCGAGCGCGAGATCTCCCGCTGATCGTGTCAGAGATGATGCAGGAGTTTACGGCTTTCGGATTCTCGTTGAACACGATGGCTCAGCCCCGTAGCCCCCAATTGCACCTCTTCAATTGTCGCCCGTTTCATCTTGGTGAAGTCACGGCATAAACTACACGTGGTTGCATGGTCCCACGCACCGGGCAACCGGCCCCCGCGCGCCAGCCCCGCCAACATCCGTAGTTACACCGTGCCAATGACCCCCGACCTCGAACCTTGAACCCTCCCCTTATTCCCCCTTCACCCTCTGCGTCCACGCCTTCATCCTTGCTTCCAGCACATCCAGCGGCAGCGCGCCCTGGCCGAGCAGCTCGTCGTGAAACGCCCGCACATCAAAGCGCTCGCCCAGTTCACTCGCCGCGTGGGCGCGTAGCTCCTTGATCTTGAGCTCCCCCAGCTTGTACGCCAGCGCCTGCCCCGGCCAGGCGATGTAGCGATCGACCTCCACGATGATGTCATGCTCCGGCTTGGCCGCGTTCTCCTTGAAGAACTCGATGGCCCGCTCCCGCGACCACCCCAGGGCATGGATGCCCGTATCCACCACCAGGCGGATCGCCCGCCACATCTCATACGTCAGCCGCCCGTAGTTCGAGTACGGATCGGCATAAAAACCCATCTCCAGCCCAAGGCTCTCCGCGTAAAGTCCCCACCCCTCGATGTAGGCCGTGTACCCGGCGTGACGCCGGAATCGCGGCAGTTCCTCGAGCTCCTGCGCCAGGGAGATCTGAAGATGATGTCCCGGCACCGCCTCGTGCAGCGTCAGCGCCTCCATCTCCCACTTCGGCCGGGAGGCAAGATTGTACGTGTTGGCGTAGAACCAGCCCGGCCGCCCGGCCTCCAGCGACCCTCGCTGGTAGTACGCCGTCGTGCGCCGCTGCTCCTCGTGCGCCGGAATCGCCCGCACGCCGTAGGGCAGCCGCGGCAGTCTCCCGAATAGGTCGACAAGCTGCGGATCCGCGCGCTTGGCGATGTCCCGATATTCCGCCAATAGTGATTCCGCATCGTCATAATAAAACCGCCGGTCCGTGCGGAGAAACGTGTTGAACTCGGCCATGTCCCCCTCGAACCCCGTGGAAGTGATGATCCGCTGCATCTCCCCGCGGATCCGCCGGACCTCACTCAACCCGATCTCGTGAATCCGCTGAGGCGTCAGGTGCGTCGTCGTGCGTTGCCGCACGTTATAGGCGTACCACGCCCGGCCATCCGGAAGGTCGGCCATCGCGATGGTCTCGCGCGCCGCGGGTGCGTACTCATCCGCCAGAAACCGGTGAAAGCGCCCCAGCGCCGGCGCGACCCGCCGC
>JBGTFI010000206.1:0-2393 GCA_041747335.1 Phycisphaeraceae bacterium
GTCGCATTCGCCAATCACCTTCGGCTGCGGACCCTGCTCGATGATCACGAAGTTGTCGATGCTCGCCGAACGCAGGCTCACCTGCTCCGCCGGGTAGGTCTCCGACATCCAGTGGTAGCGGCCGTTGGCCCGCTGCAGCACGTCCTCTTCCACCAGGATGTCGAGCAACTCGTCCGTATGCGCCCCGAAAGCCTCGCCCACCGCAAACGGCAGCTCGAACGCCGCGCATTTCAGGTGGCTCCCCAGGATGTACAGGTTGTCGGGGTCGATGAGCCCACGCTCCACGTTTCGCTCGAACACGAAGTCCGGGTTCGTCGCCACGTACTGGTCGAGCGGGTTCGAGGAGGCGATGAGCACCGAAAGCGAAGCCTCCCGCGACCTGCCCGCCCGCCCGAACTGCTGCCACAGGCTCGCCAGCGAACCCGGGTACCCGGTCACAACACTCGCCCCCATCCCCCCGATATCGATGCCCAGCTCCAGCGCGTTCGTCCCAACCACCCCCCGGATCGTGCCGTCGCGCAGGCCCCTCTCGATCGCCCGACGTTCATTCGGCAAGTAGCCGCCGCGATAGCCAGTCACCCGTTCCGGGTCGCCCGGCTTGCTCCGCAACGCCTCCCGTAAGTACGTCAGCAGTAGCTCCACCCGAGTCCGGCTGGGCGCAAACACAATCGTCTGGATGCCCGCCCGGATCAGTTGCGCAGCCACATCCCGCGACGCCTTCAATGAGGACTGCCGGATGCCCAGCTCCTTGTTCACCACCGGCGGGTTGTGGATCACCACCACCCGCTCCCCCTGCGGCGCCCCCGATTCGGCAATCAACTCCACATCGTCTCCGACCAGCGCCGCGGCGAGTTCGTCCGGGTTCGCGATCGTCGCCGAACAGAGGATGAACGTCGGGTTCGAACCATAGAACTGGCAGATGCGCCGCAGCCGCCGCACCACGTTCGCCAGGTGGCTGCCGAACACGCCCCGGTACGTGTGCAACTCGTCGATGACCACGTACTCCAGCGCCTCGAACAGGTGCATCCATTTCGTGTGGTGCGGAAGGATGGCCGTGTGCAGCATGTCCGGGTTCGTCAGCACGATGTGCCCGGCGGTCCGCACTGCCCGACGCGCATCAGCAGGCGTATCCCCGTCATAAGTGAACGTCCGCACGTCCGCGCCAATCGCCGTGATCAACCCGTGCAATTCATCGAGCTGGTCCTGCGCCAAAGCCTTCGTCGGGAACAGGTACAGCGCCCGCGTCGTCGGATCTTTCAGGATCGAATCGAGGACGGGCACGTTGTAGCAGAGCGTCTTGCCGCTCGCCGTTGGCGTCACCACCACCGTGTTCTTCCCGGCAATCGCGTTCGAAATCGCCGCCGCCTGGTGAGTGTACGGCTGCTCGATGCCCTTCCTCTTCAGCGCCGCCACCAGCCGCCCATCCAGCCCCTCCGGCCAATCGGCATACCGTGCTGGCTTCTCCTCAATCCGCCGCACCCACGTCTCGGTCTGCCGCGATTGCAGGTCGGCAACCACCCTCTCGGCAATGATCGCAGGCGGTATCGGACGGACAGCGGGCACAGGGTAGGCAGGCGGCGGTTTGACCACGGGGGCACTCCCGTTAGGACAGATGTTCGCATACTACGTGCACCACCACGTTGAGAGAAGCCGTTACGTGTCCAGAAAAAAGTCGGAATCCACCGCCTTCACTTCGTAACTCGCGGTGACAGTCACGGCCACGCCCGCCTCGAACATCAATTGGGACAGCTCAATGCCATCGATTAGCACCACTCGTTTCTCAATACGCTCCACGTAGTCTCGGGCTTCCTTTGAGAATGTCGACGTCGTGATGAAGACGCCCTTGCGCGCCCGGAGCCCTTCGAGGCTCCCGATGAAAGCCTGCACTTCGGGACGGCCTACGCCGTTCGCCCAGCGCTTCGCCTGAACGTAGACGAGTTCGAGACCAAGCTTATCTTCTCGAATCACGCCATCCACGCCTCCATCGCCACTGCGGCCGATGGCTTGGCCTTCGCCCAATGCCCCACCGTAGCCGAGTTTCAGCAGCAGTTCGACCACAAGGTGTTCGAACCCATATGGGTCCATCGAGCGAACCCGCGTGAGAATGTCGTCCTGAACAATTTGCCTGTGCCGGGCGTAGCTGACTGCGATTGCTTCCTCCGGAGTCAACGTGTCAGCGCTATCATCGAGCTTGGCAATAGCGCGACCATCACCCGGAGCGGCGAATTGAGATGTCCACGCCTGGTAGGAAGGGAACCGCATCAGGTAGGCGTCGGTTAAGTCCTCTATGGGAGATTCAAGGACTTCCCGGCCCGAAGTCGTTATCCGGTCGATTCCGCGGGCTGTTGACTCAATCAGCCCGGCCTTTCGCATCCGGACCTTTGCCCATCCGA
>JBGTFI010000207.1:0-7249 GCA_041747335.1 Phycisphaeraceae bacterium
CCTGACGCGCCGTCGGCGCCCTCCGCTTCGCCGGCCGACCCGGCCGACCCCTCCGAACCGCCCCAGCGATGAGGGCTCACGGCGACCGTGAACGCTTCGCTCGCATCCTGGGCGCGTGCATCGCGATCCTGCTCACGGCGATCCTGCTGCGACTGCTCTGCGGGGCGATGGGCTACGGGTGGCCTGAGCGCCTGGTCCTGGGGATTCGAGTCCATCGCGCGATGCTCGCGTGTCTGGTCGGTGCGGCGCTGGCCACGAGCGGCGTCATCCTGCAGTCGCTGCTGCGTAATCCGCTGGCGGAGCCTTACATCCTGGGGGTGTCCACCGGCGCGGGCCTGGGCATCCTCGCCCAGCTCTATCTGGTGCGGTTGCAACTGATCGGTCATGCGCCGGATCATGTGGGGGCGCTTGTCGGTGCGCTGGCGAGTCTTGGGGTTGTTTTCGTCGCGGGGCGGAGAAACGGGGTGCTGGACCCGCTGGGACTGCTGCTCGTGGGGGTGGTGCTCGCGACCATCAACGGGGCGCTCATCACGCTTCTTCAATACCTCTCTTCCCAGACGCTGCGGGAGAACCTCGCGTACTGGATGATGGGCTACCTCAATGAGTCCCTGCCCCGCACCACCGTCGCCGTCGCGGCGGCCATCATCGTGTCGGGCATCGCGATCACTGCGTGCTTTCACCGCGCGATGGACCTGGCGGCGCTGTCGGATGCCGAATCGGTCAGCCTCGGGCTGGCGCTGCCGCGATGCCGGACGATCCTGTTCCTCGTGGCCGGGGCGCTGACCGCCGCGGCGGTGGTTCTCGCCGGTCCGATCGCATTCGTCGGTTTCATCGCCCCGCACCTGGTTCGACTATGGGCGGGGCCGCTTCACGCGCGCGTGCTTCCAGCCTCGATTCTCGTGGGCGCATCGATCATCCTTGCCGGCGACTCCCTGGCGACGATCATCCACATGCACACGGGGATCGGGACGCCGCCCATCGGGGTGTTCACGGCCGTCCTGGTCGGCCCGCTATTCCTCTGGATGCTGCGTCCGCAACTTGGGCGGGGGATGGAGTGATCGTCAGTCCCTCGCTGCGCCGGACCCGGCTTGCGGTGTCACGCCCGCGGTCACTCAATGAAAAAGGTGCCCGCGCGCTCACGCGCACGGGGGACAGCCGTGGTCTTCGCGCGCGAGGCGGCGGACACCTGGCCCAGCCCCACGGACGAGACACGACCCTCGTGAGCCTCACTCCCTGCTCACGTCCAACTTGAACTACTTGAAATCATGGTCGCATCCGGCGTCCATGGCGGAAAAAGATGACCGGCGGCATTGGAACGCGCATCCGCCGGCAAGTCAATACCTGTTCATCAATAATTTACAGGTCGCGGTGTCCGTTGTCCCGGCGGCATCCGATCCGACCTTCATGCGCCATCCCCCTCGCCGACGGGCTGGGCGTCGCGGGTGCGCTCGCCATCGCGAGCTCGATCCTTATGCCTGTCGCGGATCAGCCGCAGCTCCAGAGGACGACTGGTGTCCAGATGCACGTCACGCTGCGGGAAGGCGATGGCGATGTCGGCCTCATTGAGCGCCTCATAGATCTTCGTATGCAACTGGTGAATCGTCTCCTGGCGATTGTCGAAATCGGGCAGGAAGCAGCGCACAGCGAAGGTGAGCGCGTTGTCGCCGTACCCGTCGAAGACCACCATGGGCGCGGGATCGGTCAGGATCAGCGGGTTGGCGCGGATGACCCGGTAGATGATCTCCCGCACCTGCTCGGGGTTGGACCCGTACGCCACGCCGACGCTGATCACGATCCGGTTGATGGTGTTGGAGAGGGTCCAGTTGAGCATCCTTCCGGTGATGAACTCCTTGTTGGGGACGACCAGCTCGTGACGGTCCCAGTTGGTGATGGTGGTGGCGCGGATGCGGATGCGGGTGACGGTTCCGGTCACGTCCCCGACCTGGACGATGTCTCCGACGCGGATCGGCCGCTCGAACAGCAGGATCAGGCCCGAGACGAAGTTCGCCACGATTTCCTGGAGTCCGAACCCCAGCCCCACGCCCAGGGCCGCGACCAGCCACTGCACGCTCGTCCAACTGAACCCGATCGCCTTGACGGCCATGGAAAGCCCGATGCCGACAATGACATAGCTGGTGATGGTCGCCGCGGCGTAGCGGCTTCCGGCGTCGAGGGCGAGCTTTTCGAGGACCGCGATCTCGAGTACGCCCGGTACATTCCTTGCGGCGAGCCAGGTCACCACCAGGATCACCCCCATCACCACCAGGTTCGCCAGCGTCACCCCCTCCCAGACCTGGACCCTTTCGTTGAGGGCGTTGAGCGCGGGGAGCGCCTCGGCCCAGATCAGCCACAGGCCGACCAGGAGGATGATGAACGCCAGGGTCGTCAGTAGCTGGCGGGTGTGTTCGTTGATGGTGGCCAGGTCGATCTCCTGCTCTTCGACCACAACGGGCGTTTCTTCGCCGGCAGCGTCGGCCTCCTGCTGCGCCTGAGCCGCCTCGCGCTTCTGCCTGGCGCGGGCGATGGCGAGCCTCCGCTGCGCCACGAACAACCAGCGCAGCGCCATCTGATGCGCGACCACCGCCAGTCCCAGCACCGCGATGGTCGCCAGCCCGCGCATCCCCAGCACGACGGAGGTGTAGACGTAACCCAGGATCGCGAACATCGCCAGCGCCAGCGGCGCGAGTACCGCGATCCAGTAGGCGAAAAAGCGCAGCCGCCCGGTCGCGGCACGCCGCGATCCGATCACCATCTCGATCACCCCGCCGCTGGCGCGAAGCGTCCGCATGAAGAAGATCGCCACGACGATCGATCCCGCCACCACGCCCGCGCGGCCGAGCGTCTGCGAGACCACGTCCTCCGGCGCCGCCTCGGCGATCGTGGTGATGAACACGCACCCTCCGAGGGCCATCCAGAGCCATCGGACGTGGAATCGAAGGAGCCTGACGGGCGTCTCGCGCCATCGAAAGTGCGTCATGGCCAGGCTGCTGTCGCGCAGAATCTGCCTGGCCAGGCGGATTGGAAAGATCACGGCGGCGCCGGCAAGGAGCGCCTGTCCGACGGCGTGGGCGAAGAGCGCCCGTTCCGCGGCGGCGCCGATGCGAAGCTGCCACCCGATGAACGCCAGCAGCAGCGACAGAGGCAGCGCCAGCATGACCGCGATGAACAGCGCCTGCCAGGTGAGCCAATACCGGTCGGAGTAGACCTGCCTGACCTGCCCGGCGATGACCTCGAGCTTGATGAGCAGGCGTCTTCGCATCGCGAACAGCAATACGAACAGGAGCGTGGTGAGCAGGAACAGCTGCGGGGCTTCTCTGAATCGCCGCAGGAGCACACCGACGGCCTCCTGCCGCATGACCGCCGATCCCGGCCACGCCACCGCCTCGGCGTAACCAGCCAGGGGTTGAAGCCACAGCGGAGGGGCGCTTCGCGTCCACAGGAGGTGCTCATCCAGAAACGCCGCGTACTCGTCCAGAACGCGAGCGAGCTGATTGCCCTTGATTTCCAGTTCCTTGAGCTGCGCGAGCAGATCCTGACTGGTGCGAAGGTACGCTTCGAGGAGGGTCGCCCTGGCCTCGAGCGCCGCGAGGGCCTGCGAGCGGATTTCCTGACGCTGCGCTTCATCGACAGCGAGCTCGGCCCTGACCGCGATGTCCGCCGCCCGCTGCTCGCGCTCCTCCGGGGAGTCGATCGCCCGGTGCTCCTTGCTGTAGTTGATCCGTTCGATGTTGCGCTCTGCCACCATCGTGCGGCGGGCTTCGGGGTTCATCCTGGCCGCCCCGTGCTGGGCAAGCTGCCGGCGCTGTTCGCGGAGAACCTGTGCGAGAAACTCGCTCACGCCCACGTCTTCAAGGTCGCGCCTGGTGCTTTCGTACTCGTCCGCCACGAGCGCATAATCGGCCTCGACCTTCGTCACCTCCTCCGACACGCGTTTGAGGTCCGCCGCGAGTGTCGTCGCAGCCTGGCTGAGTCGGGCGTTGGCGTCGGCGATCTCCTGCACCAGCGGGTGGCCGCGCCTTGCCTGGCGCTGGGCCTGCTCGGCTTCGCGCTGAAGGCGCTGCGCCTGGGCTACGCGCTTCTGGTTCACCAGTTCCTGCAGCGCGCGCACCCGGGCCTCCGCCGCAGTGAGTCGCCTGCCCTCGAGTTCCCGCTGGGCGCGGCGAAGCTCCAACCGCCGGTCGTAACTGAGCTGTTCGAGCCTCAGCCGGTTGATCCTCGCCTGACGGTATTGCCGTCTGGCGGTGAACGATTCCCGCTGCGCGTCGCGCACGGCGCCCGGCACGCTCGCGTCGGGCGTTTCGGCGGCCTGGCGTTCGAGATCCTCGAGCGCCTTCTGCTCCTCCGCCAATTCAACGCGGATACGCTCAGGCCTTGCCTGGAGGTCGCGAAGTTGACCGTCGAGCTCCGCCACGCGCCCGGCCAGCGCCGTCTGCTCGCCCTGGGCGCGCAGCAGCGCGTCCTCGATCTGCTTGAGATCTTCGACCTCGCTGAACTCCTGCTGCACCTGCGCCGCCGCATCGCCCTGGAGCCCCCCGATCGTCCGCTGAACCTCCGCGAGCTGCGCCGGCCCCTGATCGATGGCCTGCTGGTAGCCGGCCATCGTTTCGAGCTGCGCTCGAGTCTCCTCAACCCGCTTCTTCGCCGTCTGAAGCAGCTCCAGCGCCTGATCCTTGACCGACTGCTCGATGTCCTGATCATTCTCCAACCGCGTGATCGCGGCGTCGATCGACTCCGAGGCCGGCGCGGCGATTGATGCGTCGGCCGGAGAGGCGGGAGGCGATGCTTCCTGCGCCAGAACCGTGAGAGTCGCCGCCACCCACACAACCACAAGGCCCAGACATGCCAGAATGCTCGCTCGTCGGCCAGTCATGTCCCCATCCTATCACCGCCCGCCACACCCGACCAAACTCCGCCGGCGCTCGCGCCTCCTGATACACTACAGGCGGGACGGACGTGCTTCCTCCACCTCCGCGGCGTCCGCCTCGCGCAACGGAGCCAGAACGATGACGACATGGCGCTGCTACTCCCTGCTGCTTGTACTCGCGTGCGTCTCGTCGGCCGGGGCGCAGGAGGCGCGAAGGCCGAACTTTGTCTTCTTCCTCGCCGATGACCTCGGGTACACGGACCTGGGAAGCTACGGATCGAGGTTCTACGAGACGCCGAACCTCGATCGACTCGCGGCCGACGGCGTGCGATTCACCGATGCCTACGCCGCGTGCCAGGTCTGCTCGCCCACCCGCGCCGCGATCATGACCGGGCGGTATCCCGCGCGACTGGGCATCACCGATTACATCGGGGCGCCCCAGCCCCACAGCGTCGAGCGCCACTGGACGCGGCATATGCCCATGCTCCCGGCGCCCTACATCGCCGCCCTGCCGCACGATCAGACCACGCTCGCCGAAGCGCTGCGGGAGGCCGGGTACGCGACGTTCTTCGCGGGCAAGTGGCACCTGGGCGGCGAAGGATCGCTACCGGAGGATCACGGGTTCGACATCAACATCGGGGGACACCGCTACGGCACGCCGCCGGGCGGGTACTTCTCGCCGCACAACAATCCAAAGCTTCCCGACGGCCCCGAGGGTGAACACCTCACCGATCGACTCGCGCAGGAGTCGGTCCGTTTTCTTGACGCCGTCGGCGACAGACCTTTCTTCCTGTTTCTCTCCTTTTACGCCGTGCATACGCCCCTCCAGGCCAAGCAGGAGTACATCGAGAAGTATCAGGCCAAGGCGCGGGAGCTTCCGCCATCGCCCGCCGCGGAGTTCATCCCCGAAGGCCGGCGCATGGCCAGGCAGGTCCAGAAGCACGCCGTGTACGCGGGCATGATCCAGTCGATGGATGAGGCCGTCGGCGCGGTGCTGAACAAGCTCAGGACGCTGGGCCTGGAGGATCGCACCGTCGTCATCTTCACCTCCGACAACGGCGGGCTATCCACCTCCGAGGGCTCGCCGACTTCCAACCTCCCGCTGCGCGCGGGCAAGGGCTGGATGTACGAAGGCGGCATCCGCGTGCCGCTGATTGTGCGCTGGCCTGGCGCCGCTGACGCGGGCGGAGTTTCGGCGACGCCGGTGCTCAGCACGGATTTTTTCCCGACGCTACTCGATATCGCCGGTCTACCGACCCGACCCGCACAGCACGTCGACGGCGTCTCGTTGGCATCGATCCTGCGCGGTGACCCCGCTCCCGCGCGCGAGGCGATCTTCTGGCACTACCCGCACTACGGGAACCAGGGCGGAAGACCCTCGGCCGCCGTTCGGGCCGGGGACTTCAAGTTCATTGAGTTCCTCGACACGCAGGAGGTGGAGCTCTATCACCTGGGCCAGGATGTCGGCGAGTCGCGGGATCTGTCCGAGGCCATGCCGGAGAAGACCGCGACGATGCGCGATCGGCTTCACGCCTGGCGGAGAGAGGTCGGCGCGGTCATGCCCGCGCCCAATCCGGCCGTGCGCCCGCCGCAGCCGCGCGTGCTGCTGATCGGTGATTCGATCTCAATGGGGTACACGCCCTTCGTCGTGGAAATGCTCAAGGGCCGGGCGGAAGTCCAGCGCGTGCCCGGAAACGCCGGCGACACATGGAACGGCCTGCGGATGATCGACGCCTGGCTCGGACGCGGGCAGTGGGATCTCATCCATTTCAACTTCGGACTTCACGACATGGCCTGGCGCGACCCCGACACCCGCGCCGGACTGCAACTTGACGGCGGGAGGCTGTCCTCGACGATCGATGAGTACGAGAGGAACCTCCGCGCCATCGTCGCGAGGCTTGAGGGTTCGGGTGCGAGGCTCCTCTTCGCCAACACGACGCCCGTGCCGGACGGGGCGAGCGGCCGCCGCCCGGCCGACGCCGCGAGATACAACGACGCAGCCCGGAGGGTGATGTCGCAGCGCGGCATCCCAGTGAACGACCTCCATGACCATGCGATGATCCGGATCACTGAAATCCAGAAGCCCGCCGATGTGCACTTCACCGAGGAAGGATCGAAGTATCTTGCGGAGAAGGTCGCTCGGGAGATCCTCCGGGCGCTCCCCGCTACCCAGCGTTGAACTTTGTCATCGATTTTTCCGCTCCTTCGCGGAGCCAGCACTCGACGGCGTCGCACGCCTTGTCGATGGCCGGATCAACCATCTCCCACTGGTCGGGGCGGAAACGACCCAGGACGTAATCGGCCTGGGGGATGCGGCCCGGCGGGTCGATGCCGATGCGCAGGCGCGCGTAGCGCGCGGTGGCGAGGGCCTGCTGGATGTCCGCC
>JBGTFI010000208.1:0-3006 GCA_041747335.1 Phycisphaeraceae bacterium
AGCCGAGCGTACCGCGCCCGCACCCCGTCATCGGGACGGCTTAGCACGTCCTCCAACAAACGCCAGTGCCGCTCGTTCGGCACGAACCCCGCAATCATTGCCCCTACCGCGCCCGAACTCCCCCGAAACCCCCCTCCTTGAGGCCCAAGGACCGCAAACCCCTCCGTACCCGCCAACGTTGCCCCCCAAGACGCGGTAAGGGCCGAATCGGTCACCAAACCCTTCGAGAACTCCACCAGCGGGATCCGCACGCGTACCGGGTGAGTCCACCGGTCCTGCATCCGCACGATCGCATCACCCACCGGCAAGGACCGCACAAAAGCCCGCTCGCGCTCATCCAGCCCCGCCACGGCCGCCGCGACCGCCACGTCGCGCGGCTCCTTGAGGTTCAGGAAGACGCTCGCGAAGCCGTTGGCCAGCACGCTCGGGGCGATCGCCGAAGGGGTCTGGTCGGCCACGACCACCGCGATGCCCAGCTCCCGGCACTGACGCAGCAGACCCTCGACGAGCGACTCCCCGGCACCGCCCGCCCGGCGCGCCAGAAAGTTGTGGGCCTCGTCGAGGCAGACCACGTTGCGAAGCCGCTCGCGCTCGGCAAAGCCCAGCCGCACGGTGTACATCCACAGGAAGATCATCGGCACCAGGAACTTCTTGGCGCTGGAGCCCAAGCCGTTGAGCTCGATGATCGTATTCGATTCGAGCAGCCGCCGAACCTGGTCTTCTTGGGACACCTCCCGCGACCCGCCGACCGCCGAAAACCGCAGGCTTTCGAGGGCTCGCACCGCCGACACTTTCCATTCACGGGCCCTGCGATGGTCGGGCTGCTCGTCGACCCGGGCCAGCAGGTCGTCCACCGACGGCGCCACGATACCCCCCGCGTAACAGCTTGCCAGCGCCTTTTGAACCACCACCCGCGCCCCATCCCCCAGCGAGTAGGCCCCCGCCAGGGCGTCCACCACCTTATCTATATAAAGATGCTTCTCAAGGCCCGAAGGGGCCAGGAACGGGTTGAAGCTCAGTGGCGCCACCATGCGTCCAGGCGTCAGCACGGCGACGCCCCCGTGCCCACCTCCCGCCGTTGCTCCGACCTTGCCCGCAAGAACCGACAAAGCGTGCCGACCCGTGCGCTTCCAGTCAAAAAACGTAAAGACCGCGCCTTGTCCGCCGACCTGCCGCAGCAGGTGAAACAGCAGATTGGTCTTGCCGCTGCCGGCCCGGCCGAAGACCGAGAGGCCCTGCAGCAGTTCACCCGCCCCCAACCCCAGCGGCCACTTCGGGGCCTCGTACACGACGGTGCCCAGATGGATCGCTCCCTTGGCCAACGCCTTGGGCGGGAGCGACAGCAGCATCCGCTCGCGGCCCAGAACCCGGTCGGCCGCGCGAAGAATCTGGTGTTCGATCATCCGCCGAAGCTCGGGATCGCCCCCGTCCCTGACCCTCAGCCAGCGGTCGATCCGTTCGGGCATCAGCGGCCTTAGCTTTCGGGCCAGCCACACCACGTCATCCATCGCTATTCCCCCACGTAGGCGTGCTTCTGAACCAGCGCAAGCAAGCGGTCGAACAGCCCGTGAACCCGCTCCTGCTCCATCAAGGCCAGTCGCCGACGCTCGTCGTCGAGCCGCCAGAGCTTGTCCTTGAGCCGGTCACGCTCGGGCCGATAAACATCGATGTAAGAAAATGGTCTTGGCCGCCGCTGCAGCAGCTCCGTATCAACGTACAGCTCCACCCGAAACAACTGCCGCAGCTGCTCGTGGTGAAGGCTCCGCACCCGGTCCAAGTGATCGAGCGTCAGCGCGATCTGCTGCTCAAGAACACCCGCTGGCGAACCATCCCACTCCGCCCCCCACCCCCGCCCCCGCCCCCGGAAGTCTCGACCCCGGCCCCGGAAGTCTCGGCCCCGGCCCCGGAAGTCTCGGCCCCGGAAGGCTGACCCCCGGAAGTTCTGCCCGGAGAGGTCTTCACTCTGGACGGGGTCCCAGGACCCGTCGCCAGATTTGGATTGCGAACCATCCTGGACCATCCCAAATACCCCTGGCGGCTCATCGCCCCCGCCCGCGGGCAACCCACGCGGAGAAGGCCAGCGGTCAGCCACCAGGGACCGGGCGTGGCGTTCCAGCCAAGCCGTAAACGATGGGTCGGGGCGCCAGCCCTTGCCCTCACCCCCACCGGCTACGCCCTTGAGGGCGCTACGGCGTGGTGAGATCACGCGGCCCGCCGCCGCAGCCGAGTCTCGGCCATGCGGATGTACTCCAGCTTCGTCTCAAACCCCAGGTACCGGCGCCCCAGCGCCACGCACGCATCGGCGGTGGTGCCGCTGCCCATGAACGGATCCAGCACGAGCTCACCGGCGTTGGAGCTGACCTCGACGATCCGATGGATGAAGGGGTAGGGCTTCTCCGTCGGGTGCGTGGTGACCTTCCGGCCGATGGCGTAGCAATAGACGTTGACGCACTGGTGCTGCGAGAGAAAGTTGAACGTGCGGGCCTTGCCCTTGGTGACGTACAGGCAGGTCTCAAAGGCGCTGCGCCAGTTGCTCTTGGCCCAACTGGGGATCGGGTTCTTCTTGACCATCACCAGCTGGTTGCGGTACGTAAAGCCCCGCGCTACCGCCTTGCGGATGAAGTAACCGTTGTTCTCCCTGGAGGTGAACATGTACAGCGAACCGCCGTTCACGAGCACCCGAAAACACTGGCTGATCACCTCCTGGATGAACAGGTCGTAGTCGAACGGGTCGAACCGGTCCCACTCCCCAAACGCCTCCATCGTCGAGATGATCTTGCCGGCCCGGATGGTGGTCTTGCCGGTGCTGGCGATGTTGTAAGGTGGGTCGGTCACAACCAGGTCGATGCTCCGGTCGGGCAGCTTGCGAAGGCCTTCGAGCGCGTCGATCGGGTGGATCGTGTCGAGCTTGAAGGGCATCGTCATGGTCGCTCCCGCGCTGCGGCTCCTGCTTGCCCGCCGATCCGCGCTCGCCCGCGCACGCCACGCTCGTCACGCAATCCCAAC